>DAOWGL010000133.1 GCA_030637455.1 Candidatus Nitrosopumilus sp.
TTTGATAAAACAAACAGTATTGAAGAAAAAATATCATCAGTGTCAGATACTCTAAAAAGACAAGATGAATCTACAATAGAATTTCATAAAAAATCCGAAAGACTATTTCAAGAGTTACAGTCAGTCAAAGAAGTCACAAGCAAGGTATCTAGTGATTCATCTAAAGAGATGATAGCTTTGTTGAAGCTTTCGGAATACCAGTCAAACATTAGAATGAATGCTGAATCAAAATACGGAGTGTTAAAAGATATAGAAAAAATGGCATCTCAAACAGCAGATATTGTAAACCTCTTTGATAGAATTTCAATTGAAGCTGGAGAGAAAATGCCTTTACCTCATGAAGTTCGACAGTGGGCAGTTAGTAAAATATTAGATTGTGCAGACAAGTGGGAAGTAAGATTTAGTGATGTTTATTCAATTTTAACAAATGCAATTGGCAGAGATATGTTAAAAGAAGCAATAAGAATTCAACAAGTTCGAGACATTTATGGAATTAGAGCTGTTGATGAAATTAGAAAAGATCTAAATATTTCTTAATTATTCTTCATCGGATTTATTGAGTTGTTCTTTCTTTCTTTTTAACACTGCAAAAATTCCTATAATTGCTGCAATCCAAATTGCACTAAACATCATATTTGCAGGACTGACATACATGTATGGAGTCGCATCCATAATGTTGATATTTAACAACGATGCTCTTTCCTTGATATCCAACATACCTGTATGATATGCAGAATTATCTTTAGAAATATTTGATATTTCATTAACACCTGTAAACATTGTATCTATGTTATTTTGAATTCTAAGAAAATTGGTAGACTCGGTTCCAAATATCCAAACTGGATTTCTTGAAATTACTTTGCCTTCAGAATCCAATGTTTCAGGCAAATTTACCATCACCATATCCAAATCTCCTTGGATTGCCACTAAATGATCACGAATAATTTTAGGATCTGATGAAGCACCAATTCCATCAAGATTTCCCCGAATTCTATCAAGAGGATAAATATCAGAATTATATCCAGAAATTGCCATATATCCTCCAAAAATAATAATTGCTAGTATTCCAATCATGGAAAGTTTGTAAACAGTATTTGCCATCTTTTCCTTCTTAGTTTTTGGTCGATTATCACTTGATTTATTTCTTTTAAATCGACTGTGAGACACACTCAGGTACGCAATGAAAAAAAAGCCAATTGTTTGAAGAAGAATAATCGGTACAAACACAGGATTGTTTGAAAAGATTGCAATGAAAATTCCCATTATTCCATAAACTCCAAAAAATATTTCTAGCAAAGTTGTTTGTGTAAATGGTAAATTATACGCCTTGTCTTTCCAATCATCTTTTTTTGTTACAATTCCATATTTTGGAGTTCTGTGAAATTCATTTTTCTTACCAAGGATTGCATCAAATACTGCTACTGTATTATTGACAGACATACCAGCATTATAGACAAGTAATGCTGGAAGTAATTTTACTTTAGATTTCCATGATTTTTTATACATTCCCTGAATAACTAAAACATATGCACCCGGCCCCATTGCAAGATAGGTTGCAATTGTTAGTACAGGTATAACGCTTACAACATAGAGATTGACTTGTGCTGCTAACAATACAGGTAATGATAAAAATTGTATCAACACTAGAGGGTAAACAATATGACGAGTAAGTTGAATGAATGCCTGAATTTTAGCTTCAATAGCAACATGGCGTTTTAGAGCAACATCAGAAAGTAATTTTATTGCACATTGTATTGATCCTTTTGCCCAACGAAATTGTTGTCTTTTAGCCCCATTCATTTGTGCGGGTAATTCAGCATCAACTACTATATCAGGCAAGAACAAACATTTCCAGCCTTTCATTTGTGCTCTATAACTTAGATCAAGGTCTTCTACAAGTGTGGCAGTATGCCAACCTCCAGCATCTTCAATACAGTCACGTCTCCAAATACCTGCAGTTCCGTTAAAATTCATGAAAAGATGAGAATTGCTTTTAGCTTTTTGCTCTACAAGGAAATGAAAATCAATACTGAGGGCTTGCACTTGAGTAATTGTAGAATAATCTTCATTGATATGGCCCCATCTACATTGAACTAGACCAATGTTTGATGTTGCAAAATGAGGTATTGCTCGTTTAAGGAACCAAGTAGGAGGAATAAAATCAGCATCAAATATTGCAACAAGTTCTGTATCAGTTGTTTTCATTGCATGTTTTAACGCACCAGCTTTGTAGCCCTTTCTTGTTCCACGTCTCACATGTTCAATTTGATATCCTTCTTTTTTGTAACCATCAACTACACCGCTAAGTAATTCAACTGTATCATCATCTGAATCATCACATACCATTATTTTCATTTTATCTTTTGGATAATCCATATGACAAACTGCATCAACAAGTCGTTGCGCTACATATTTTTCATTGTAAATTGGCAATTGGATAGTAATTGTCGGAGTTCCCCAATCAACTGTAGGGTAAGATTCCTTCCTTGTTCTTGAAAGAAATGCAAGATAGTAGAAATTAACTGTGTATGCTGTAATAATTATAGCAGATAAAATGAATAGATCAAATACAAATGAAGTGAAAGGATTGATTGCCATATCCCTAAATTCAAAGAATTGTTAATCGCTATTTAAATTGCAAGAAATTAAATTTATTTTTGTTCATAAATCTTGATTGCTTGTGGAGGACATACACCTTCACATGCAAGACAGAAAATACAATCTGGTTCTTTTGACATTAACGGCTTTTGTTCTGATGCAGGATTGCCAGGAGAATCAAACCATTCGTATACACCAACAGGGCATGCTTCAAGGCATCCACCATCTGCTATACAAATATCATAATCTACTGAAACAAATTCTCCCCAGACACCCATGATACCATTACTTGTGCCTCTTCTGCCCCAAGTTTTGATTGTGTGTTCAGGAGCTTCATATGCTGCAGAAGATTTCATTTTTGATTTGTAATCAACATCGATCGGTCCAGGTTTTGCCCCATCTGGAATTTCAATTTCACTGTCATCTTCTTCTTCACCTTCTTCTTTTGCCTCAACTGGTTTTGGTTTTGCACCAAGAACAATTTTTGCAAGAGGAGTTAGTTCTTCTAGTTTTTGAATAGCTGCAATTTCAGAAATTTTTTCAGTTTTTGCAAAATGTGAAATCATTTTGTCAGCCAAGATAGTATTTCGTAAAATAGTATCAATTACCATTTTAGCAAAATGGTCAGCCTTTTTTCTATAATCTTTAACCCAATTAGGGTCACCGAATTTTTCAATTGGGAAAATTTGATAAATAATATCTACAACTTCGCCAGTAACAATTTCTACGGTAACTGACAAATCAACTTCTTGGTATCCTTTAGCATCAGGATCAGCCATGTTTTGTTCTTTCCAACGATATGTTGCATAAATTCTATCAGCATACATGTCCATTTCAAATGCTTTTTTGAGACCATCATGAACAGATTTTAGTTCAACTGGTTCTTCGAGTTTAATGGGTAATCTGTATAATCCGAGTTTGAATCCATGTAAAGGATAAACGCCACGTTTTGCAGTTGAGGCCTCCATTGACCACACTCGATCTTTTAGGAGTAAAGACATCTGAGTCTAGTAATTGTATTTTAGATAAAAAGGTTATCAGTTATTCATCATCAGGACATGTGAGTTCTCGGAGTTCAGTGTACTTTTTCTCCATTGCTTTGGCATGAACTAGTACCTGTGATAGATCATAGGAATCCTTTGCAAAATACCAACGAATTGGAACCCAATGTCCAATTCCATCCATATCATGAATCATTCCTTTATCGGCTTTGACATTAATTTTTTCATCAACAGATGTTTCTTTAATTTCAAGACCACGCTTTGTTTTGTCCTCCATGACAATATCAGACTCACCGTCTTTGATAAAATAGAAAGTACCTTTCTCAAGAACAGGAAGGTCTAAAAGCAATTTATTTTTCCACTGGATTTCCTATCATGTTTCCCCATTCAGTCCAGGAACCATCATAGTTTCTAACTTTTGGATATCCAAGTAGATATTTCAATACAAACCAACTGTGTGAAGAACGTTCTCCAATTCTACAATAACAAATTACGTCTTTGTCAGGAGTGACTCCTTTTGGTTCATAATTTTGTCTTAATTCTTCAACAGCTTTGAAAGTACCATCAGCATCATTAACTGCAGTTGCCCAAGGAATGTTGTTTGCATCAGGGATATGTCCACCTCTTTGTGCATGCTCCATTGGATATTCTGGAGGTGCAGTAATTTGACCAGTAAACTCTGCAGGAGATCTTACATCTACCATTACAGTGTCTTCTTTTCCTAAAGCTCTGCTAACATCAAATAGATATGCACGTAATCCCTCATCCGGAGGTTGTCCTACATAAGTTGCGGATGCTATTTGAGGTTCATCAGTAGTGTAATCTTTATTTTCTAATTCCCATTTTTTTCGTCCACCATTCATAATCTTTAGATTTTCATGACCGTAAATTTTAAAAACCCAGAAAACAAATGCTGCAAACCAATTGTTAAAGTCACCATAAAGAATAACTTCAGTATCTGCAGTGATTCCATTTTTAGCCATTAATGCTTCAAATGCTTTCTTACCAATGATATCTCGGGTTACAGGATCATTAATGTCTCGTTTCCACCAAATTAAACTGGCACCATTAATGTGACCTTTTTGATATCCATTTACAGGATCATAATCAACTTCAACTAATTTCCTTTTTTCATTGGGAGGATTTTGTGATACCCATTCTGTATCAACTAAAACTTCAGGGTGTGCGTAACTCATGATTTGTACGGATTTGTTTTCATACTTATTTGTTTTTCCAAAAAATAGGAAAAATATCATTTTTAAGTAAATACAATTCAGAAGAACTGCTTGAAATTAGAAAAAGTAGCAATAGTTAGCAAAGTAGGGTCTAAGGATTCAGAACAAGCTGCAAAAGAGGTCACAAAAAAGCTATTAGCCAAAAAATCAACAGTATTTACTATTTCTCCAATTGAAGTTGAAGGTGCAAAACAAATGGACACTTTGGAGGAATTAAAAAAAGAAAAACTAGATTTGGTGATTACTTTAGGCGGAGATGGAACAACACTTCGCGTATTTAGAAACTTGGAAAATGAAACTCCAATTCTAACTATCAATGTAGGAGGGAATAGAGGAATTTTAGCAGAAATTACAATTGAAGAAATTGATAATGCAATTGACCAAATTTTAAAAGATAATTTCTTTTTAGATAAAAGAACCAGAGTCGTTGCATCTTGTGGAGGAAAAGAATTCCCACCAGCATTAAATGAAATTTACATCACTAGAACAAACTTGACTAAAACTGCAGAAATTAAAATTAAATTTCAAGATGATACAGTTAAACAGAAAATGGATGGAGTTATCATTGCAACACCAAGCGGTTCTACAGGTCACTCTTTTTCATTAGGAGGTCCAATTTTGCATGAAAGTTTAGATGTTTTAATCATAACACCTGTTGCACCAGTGTATCGATTAGCATCATTGATTGTTCCAGATGAAAAAATCGAAATTGTATGTTCTCATGATTGCAATATTGCAATGGATGCACAAGTAGTCAAAGCAGTGGGATATGAAGAACCAATCACCATTAAAAAATACAAAAAACATGCAGTCTTTCTAAGATTAAAGAAAAGAGGACTAAGACAAATGAGCAAACTTGGATTTTAGAATTTTAGACGCGAGTGCATTTTATGCAGGGGTTCCTTTCAGATCATCTGATGATTGTTACACAACATCATTAGTTTATGAAGAAATTAAACACATAAAGAAAAATCATGATGCTTTAGGGACTTTACTTGAAACTAACAGATTGAAAATCAGAGAACCTGATCCAGAATCTACAAAATCTGCAATTAAATCATCAAAAGATACAGGGGATTTCCCTCAGTTATCAAAACAAGATATCTCCATTATTGCATTAGCCATTAACATGAATGGTCAGATAATTAGTGATGATTTTGCAATTTCAAATGTAGCCAAGAATCTAGGTTTAGAAATCATCCCTATCATGACTAAGGGGATTAAAGATGTCGGGAAATGGGTTCATTATTGTCCTGGATGTAGAACCAATCATACAACAGGAAATGAATGTCCAAGGTGTGGAACTCCATTAAAAAGAAAATTACTCAAAAACAAATCAGTTGAAATTAGATAGGATAATTTGAAATTAATTTAATTCTATTATTAATCGTGTAAAGTTTTTTGATTTGATTTTTTTAGAAATTTACTTTTAGTATCCAGAGTTTTTTTGATTTTTTTTGCACGAGCTTCACCCAAACCTTCAACTTTTGTCAACTCAGCAGTGGTAGCACTAAAAACTTTGAGAGGAGTTCCAAATTTTGTCAGCATTCTAACTGCAAATTTCTCTCCAATCCCAGGTAAACTACAAAGAACTGAAAGTTGTTGTTTTTCTAAATCAGAAGATTTCTTTATTTTTTTTAGATATGGACCTTTAGGAGCATCTTTTCTAGAACACATTGAGACCAAAAGTTTAGCAGTATGAGCAGCACTGGGTGTTGGAATTACAGGGATTTTAAAATCAATAGCTACAGTGGATAGTGCACCATAAAAAATCAGAGGGTTTTCAGTGATCTCTTCAATTTCATCAACATTACCTTCCATGAGAATAATAGGATGCTCAAAGTGTTCTTTCAATCTAGAGCATTGATCAAAAAGTCTACCATCAAAAACTGAAGCCATAAGATCACGAATACTTTTTCTCTCGACAATTGTTTCAGGAGCAACGATATAATCACCAATTGGGAGTGTCTTCATTTCAATATTCAATCCAATTGATTTTAACAAATCAGGAATTCCGCTTTTTTTCTCCCTTTCATCTACTACGATTCGAAGGTTTTCTAAATTCACAGCATTGCTAAGAAAGAATTGTTAATATCTTGTATGAAATTAAACTGAAAAATTATTTTCTAGGATTGTCTTCTACTGGTGGTGGATTTGGAGGAGCACCTGCAGGGCCACCTTTCATTTGTTCAGTGATTTTTGCTTCTTGTTCTTTTAGAGTTTCTTTTAGACGTGTTTCTTGTTTTTCAAGAACTACTGCACGAGTTTTAGTAAGTTCAATTCTCTCTTCTAATTCATCAATTAATTCTTGTTTTTTTGATTTAATCAAAACAGTACCAGCTTGTTTATACACTGCATCACCATCAGCAACTTTTCGTAGTTCTTCAAGGGCTTTTCCTGTTTCTGCATTTTCAATTTCAAGATGTTGTTTTTGTTGCATTACAGATTGAAGACTCTGTTGAGATTGTTGCATTTTCATTATTTGTTCTTGAAGCCATGGTGGCATTTGTCCTGCTGACATAATTTACCAAAAAATTTGTTTCATTATATCTTTACCGATTCTATTGAATCATAACTTGCCTGAATTAATCGAAGTGTAGAATTCAAGTTTGCTCTAAGATGTGTTAATTGATCAGTTTCAACAGCAATAGTAATTTTTTCATCAAAAGTTATCTGAGTTTTTACAGGATTATCAGGATAAAATTCATTATCAGTATTTACAGAATCAAAAATTGCTTTTGTCTTGTCTTTTGCATCAACGATGATTTTTGCACTAAAGTTTAATGTCATATGCAGTTCCGGCTACTTTATAGCTGCATTTTTTACAAGACCAAATTCCAACGGCATCACGTCCAAAGTTTTGTGAACCACATTCAGGACAAGTTCTTTTTTCTTTTAATGTATAATGAACTTTTGAATATTGTTTTCTAAGTTTAATTCCGTAACGAGCACCTAATCCTTTAAGGGCTTTTTTTGCTTTAGAGTGTTTAACCATTTTACTGACTACCTTTTTGAGCTGCTTTTATTATTTCTCTTATTTTTGCACCTACACGTACAGATATGTCACCACATTGATTAATTTCATCTTGTGTGAATCCATCACTGCCACCTTTTTGTAATGCAACGATATTTCCATCAGAATCACTAGTAATTGTAATACGAGCATCCATACTAGCCCATTCATCTCCATTTGGATCAACTATGATATGACTACCAATTTTTCCCATAGTTACAGATACTGGAATTGTGGATGTCGGTAAAGCAGTTTCTTCACCTTCAACAAGTTGTGGTAGGTCATCAACCCAATTCCATTTTGGGGTTGTTGATGTAAGTAAAGCGGCAGTTGCAGCATAAGAGCATGCATCAAAGAGATTTCCATCATAATCAACAACAACAATATCAGCAAATACACCAATTACAGATTTGTTTTTTTCAATAACTAATTGAGAAACATCAACCATGTGACTTTCTCTAATTCCCCTATCAACAACTCTTGCTAATTCAATTACATGTGGTTGTGGAGGTCCAGTTTCTACTGTTGGATGAGATAATGGTAAGAGTTCAGCAGTACAAATGAAAAGACCACGGTCACCAGTATCTGGGAAAGGTCTATCAGGTTTAATTTTTACCCCACAAATTGTTTCAGTATCACCAAGATAGACTCTTGCTGAACCATTTGCGTGTGGAATTGCATTAATTTCAATTTTGATTTCACGTGGTTCATCAAGGGCACGTCCATCAACACGTTTTCCTTGTTCTAGTAATTCAAGAATTTGTGCTTTCTTTAATTGATCGATAACAGAAACAGAGGCCAATGTTAGTCCCCTCCTTTTCCAAAGTATTTGTCTTTGAGTGCTTTCTTTTGTAGTTCGTAAACAATTTTGCAACCCTTTACTCCAACATCAACACATTTTTTGTATTCTTCAGGAGTCAAAACTCCATCTAATTGTAATAATGTAATTTTATCAAGACTTGGCATGTAACCAATTGGCATGTCTGCTTGACCTGCTTGGTCTTCTTCATTGTTAACATCAAGAATGATAGTATCTGCAACTTTTCCTGATGCAACTGCTGCAACCATATCCCGCATTGGAATTCCAGCATCAGCTAATGCAACAGATGCTGCAGTAAGTGCAGCGCATCTTGTTCCACCATCGGCTTGTAATACTTCAATAAATACATCAACTGCAGTTCTTGGGAATTTCTCCAACATTACTGCAGGTTCTAATGCTTCTTTGATTACTTTGGATATTTCAATTTCTCTTCTTGAAGGTGCAGGATTTTTTCTATCACCAACAGAAAATGGTTCCATGTGATATCTAACTCTTAAAATTCCAGTATCAGTATTTGACATGTGTTTTGGGTGTACATCTCTTGGACCGAAAACTCCGACCAAAATTTTGTTATCACCAAATTCAATGTAAGCAGAACCATCAGCGTTTTTTAGTCCACCGGCTTTAATCATAATTCGTCGTGTTTCGTCTATTTTACGACCATCACAACGAACACCATTCTCGTCCAATAGGACCATTGTTGCGTCTCGTCCGCCCATTAAGTTTCATCATCCTTTATTTCTAACATTTCTTTAATTTGGTCAGTCAAATTAGCAACATGTGCTTTCTGGTTAACCATTTCAATTGCTTTTTTAGCCTTTAATAATCCCTCGGGAGTCTCACAAGAAACTACAACCCAGCCGTTCTGACCAATTGTAACTGCGGCATTTGTAGCCATTTCAATCATCTGAATCATACTGCCTCTCTTTCCAATTAGGCGTGGAACTTTGCTTGGTGAAATTTTAACCAAGACGCCAGAGTCAATTGCACCTAAATCCCTATCAGAAATTGTAACTAGAGGATCTCTTGTTCTATCAAAATTAGCAATTCTTGCTGCCACTAGATCTCCTGTTTTTAGTTTAGTTGCAAGTTCATCAGCATGAGCAGAAAAATCTCGTCCAAAAACATCTTGTGCAGGCAAAAATCCAACATAGCATGAATTGATGTCTAACTCCCATGACAAGGAAGTGTGTGAATTTACTTTGCCGATTACAAGATCATCGATTTTTGGGATATATTTTCCAGTTAACGAAATTACTCTAACAGAATCTTCATAAATTTCAGAAATACCTACAGCTGTAGAAATTATCTTTTCTCCTTCAAGGATTACATTTTGTTCAGGTCTAAATGGACCAGTAGTTACAACATCGCCTGGAATAACATATTTTCTTTTATTATCCATTATTGAACTACCTCGACTGAAGCAGAACCCTTAGTTATAGAACCTAATCTGTCTATCACATTTGGTCTTGCTGCAGCGGGTATTTCAAGTATTGCTTTTAATGAACCGTTATTTTGCCATTCTTCAGATTGTAAAGAACCTACAGATTTTAGCACGGCATATGATTGAGATGCAAACTGTGCCGGGATTATAATTTCTAATTTTAGGCTTTCTGATTTTAGTGCAATTATGGAACGTAATTGTTCTACAATATCTTTTACCTGCACATCAACACTTTTTTGAGGATCAACTGAAACTCGTCCATCTTTCATAGCCTGCTCAATTCTCAATGGAGGATGTGGCAAATGTGATTTAGGATCTACGTATGTTTTAGCAATATATGTGACAATCTGTTTTTTCTTGTCTTCCATCATTTTTCGTCTTTGGTCAGTAGTAAGATTCAGATCACCTTTCTCAAGAATTATCTGAGCAATTTCAGTCTGATCTTCAGTGTTGAATGCTTTTAGTAATTTCTCAGCAGAAGGTCTTGTACCTTTTCCAGAATCAGTGTAAATTTCATCAGATACCAAAACAGCAGAAATATCTTTTTTCTTACCCATTTTGTAATCAAGTGCAGGATCAGGCTTTACCATAATCTCAAATTTCTCCCCTTCAAAGGAATATCTTACTAATGTTACATCGACCATTTCTAAAATTGATATGAGGATTTGTTATTTATCTGTACTAACATGATTTAGACATCAATTGTTATTTTGATGACTTTGATTATTATTTTGAATGATTGATTAATTCAAGAATTCTGGTAATGACATTTGTGTGATCAGAGTTCAATTCGGTTGTAACCATTAGCAGGTGTTTTTCATCAATTGGGAATGAAATCCTTTTAATTTCATCATATTCAGCCATGGCATATTTTGCAGTACCAAGTTTATGTTCAATATTTTTTCTAGTTTGCCATCTCTGAGATGCATAATAGTGCATCATTTGAAGATCCTCATCATTTAGAATTGGGGCAATGTTTTCTCGAAAACCACCAGTAATTATCTTGCCAGTATTGTTTTGAATTGCAGCATAACGAATGCCAGAATCAATGTTCAGAACATCAGAAAACAACTTGTCAAAATCCACAAATCAAATACACATTTTGTGAACTTAAGCATATCTAGAGAAATTGGACAAATCAAAACCAAAAGATAGTATTTCCATTATGCCTAAAACCAGCTAGATTTTTATGTGGATTTTGAAGATTTTGCTCATTGTCCTCATTAGATATTATTAGTAAAGATGATCAGAAAATAGCTGTAAAACTCAAAGGCATTCCATTACAGTATGCAAATGCACTTAGACGTGTATGTCTAAACGGAGTTCCAGTTTTTGCAATCGATACCGTAGATGTTATTGAGAATTCTTCAGTATTAGCAGATGAAGGACTAGCCCACAGATTAGGACTTATTCCAATAACTACAGACTTGTCAAGATTTAACGAACCATCAAAATGTGAGTGTCAAAGTGAGACAGGGTGTTCAAATTGCAAAGTATTGCTAGTTTTAGACTCAGGAGACTCTGATGTTACAAGAACTGTTCTTTCTAACGAGTTATCCTCAGAAGATGATTCAATTAAACCAGTTTCAGATAAAATTCCAATTGTTCAACTAGCACCAGGTCAAAAAATCAAAATTGAGTGCTATGCTAGACTAGGACGTGGAACTCAACACGCAAAATGGAATTCTGCAAACATATCTACACTTACAGATACTGACAAAGAAGATGTCAAAGTACTAACTGTTGAATCAACAGGAGCACTCAAACCAGAACAAATCATTGTTTCTGGAGTTGATGAGGTCAGCAATAGAATAGGTCAATTTAAAGAAATGATTGACCAAGTTGAAGCATAATTAAGCATAGACATTATATTTGGGTTTCAAACCGCATTATTCACATGACTAGTCAAGTCGTAATACACATGGCAAAAGATCTAAAGAAAGCATCTGCAAAGAATGATGCCGCAATTTGGGCAAAATTAGCTGAATATGCATTAAAACCATCTATTGCAAGAAGAGATCTCAATTTGAATAGAATCGATCAATTAACCAAAGAAAACGACATTGTAGTATTCCCAGGCAAGGTCCTCGGAACAGGAAATATTTCACACAAAATCACATTATTCTCATTTTCAATTTCAAATGCTGCAGCAGCCAAAGTATTAGAAAATGGCGGAAAATTAATCACACATACAGATTTAATTGAACAAAACCCAACTGGAAAAGGAGTAGTACTACTTGGCTAACGGAAGAATTAACAGACCTGCTGGAATAAATTCAAACACTTCTAAACAAGAAGTTGTAATTAGAACTGACAGACCAATTGTTGTAGATGCAACTAACCACATTGCTGGAAGACTAGCATCAAATGTTGCAAAATTACTAATGCAGGGACACAGAGTTTCAGTTGTAAATTGTGAAAAAATCATGATGAGCGGAACAAGAAGTAATCAAATTAAAGAATACAGAGAATTTTTAGAAATTAACAGTATCATCAATTACAAACACGGCCCTGTACACTATAGAAGACCAGATACTTTGATGGCAAAAATGATTCGTCAAATGTTACCATATGATAGAAAACCATCAGGTAAAGAAGCACATCAAAGACTTAGAACATACATTGGTTCTCCTAAAGAAATTAAATCACTAGAAAAAATTCAATTTGAAAAAGCATTGATTAGAAAGTCTCCATCAAACTATACAGTATTAGGGGAATTATGTAGAGTAATAGGGTGGACTGAATGACAACTCCAAAAACTGAAATTTATTTTGCAACAAGAAAAACAGCTAGTGCCCATGTTTACATTACTAAAGGAAAAGGTAAAGTTAGAATTAACAACGTTCCAGTAGAAATGATTCCACAAGAAACTGCTCGTGAAGTAATTCTAGCACCATTAGAAATTACAGGAGATTTGAGAGATAAAATTGATATTTCTGTTAGAGTTAGAGGCGGAGGTTTTATGGGTCAAGCAAGTGCAACAGCAACTGGAATTTCAAGAGCACTAACAGGATGGACAAAATCCAAAAAAGAACCAAAAGATCACCCTTTCCCAAAATCAACTAGAGAAGACCTTAGAAAACGAATCACTGATTTTGATAAATACCTAGTCAGTGGAGATGCCAGAAGAAAAGAACCAAAGAAATTTGGCGGACCTGGTGCAAGAAGAAGAAAGCAGAAATCATACCGTTAGGCTGTGAAGGCTGTAATTCTTGCAGGGGGCAAGGGAACCAGAGGCAAACCATATACTGAATATTTTCCAAAAGCAATGACTCCAATCAATGGAAAACCAATGATAGATTACATTGTAAAATATCTAAAATCATTTAGTTTTGTAGATGAGGTAATCATCATATCAGATTTTAATGGATTAGGAGGTCAAATCAAAAATTATTATGGAAATCAAAAAAATATCACGTTTGTTCAAGATTCACAAAGTGGTACAGGAGGAGACCTATTACACATTGCAAACAAGCTCAAAAACGAATCAGAATTTGTATTATGGTTTGTAGATAACTTGTGTGCAATAGATCTTAAGGGAATGAAAGAAGTTTTCAAAGAGAAGAAAAGTTCTGCATGCATTGCAACTAGAACCAAAAGAAAAGAAGAGACAGGATTTGCAACAGTGGAAAATGGAATCATAAAAGAATTCAAAGAAAAACCAGTAATGAAATTGCAATTATCAGAATGTCTAGGGGTCTACATGTTAGGCAAAGACATTATTAAAAAAATAAAAGCAAAACAAAAACAAAAGGAAATTAATCTCTCATTTGATATTTTACAGGGGTTATCTAAAGAAGGAAAAATTAGTGCATTTGATATCGGTGAAAAAGAATGGATAGATGCAGAATCCCCAATGGTTTTAGAGAGAAATGAGAAAACAGTAAAGAAGATTATAAAACAGATGGGATTTTAGATTGTTTTTCAAAATCTGAAATTTTATCTTCATATTGAAAAGTAATTGAAATATCATCTAGTCCTTCTAAAAGGATTTTTTTCCGGTATGAATCAATCTCAAATGATATTTCACTTGATGAGGTTTTAATAATTTGATTTTCCAAATCTACTTCAAGCATACCAGTTTCTTCCAACAATTTTTCCACAATTTTTTGGTCTAAGATAATTGGTAAAACTCCATTTTTGAAACAATTACTAAAGAAAATATCTGCAAAGGAAGGGGCAATAATTACAGCAAATCCATAATCAAGTAGGGCCCAAACAGCATGTTCACGACTAGAACCACAGCCAAAATTATCTCCGGCCACAAGAATTTGTGAATTTTCATATTTTGGATTATTCAAGATAAAATCAGATTTTTTATTTTCCTGTTCATCATATCTCCAATTAAAAAATAGAAATTTTCCAAATCCAGATTTTTGAACTAATTTTAAGAATTGTTTTGGAACAATTTGATCAGTATCTACATTTACTTTATCAAGAGGAGTCACAATGCTAGTTATTTTTTTGAAAGAGTCCATATTAATTCAAATCCATCTTCCTTACATCTACAAAATGCCCATGAATTGCAGCAGCTGCTGCCATTACTGGACTAACTAAATGAGTTCGTCCTCCTGTACCTTGTCTACCTTCAAAGTTTCTATTTGATGTACTTGCACATCGTTCTCCAGGAGATAAAATATCAGGATTCATTCCAAGACACATACTACAACCAGATTCTCTCCATTCAAAATTAGCATTAATGAAAATTTTGTCAAGACCCATTTCTTCAGCTTGTTTTTTTACCATTTGAGAGCCAGGGACCACCATCGCTTGAACATGAGGGGAAATTTTTTGTCCTTTGATTACTTTTGATGCTTCAATAAGATCTTCCAATCTAGCATTAGTGCATGAACCAATAAACACTCTATCTATTTTGATATCCTCAACTAGAGTTCCAGGTTCCAGAGCCATATATTCAAGTGCTTTTTCAGCTCCTTTCTTTTGATTTGAATCGCCATTAGAAAATTCATCAGGAGAAGGGATAGAATCTGTAACATTGCATGTCATTCCAGGGTTTGTTCCCCAACTTACTTGAGGGGCAATATCATCAATGTGTAAAGTAAATTCTTTGTCAAACTTTGCATCACTATCAGTTTTCAGATTACCCTTCCAAGAATCAACTAAAGACTCGTAGTTCTTTGGAGTGTATTCTCTATCTCGTAGATAATCAAATGTTTTTTCATCAGGTGCAATTAATCCTGCACGAGCTCCTGCCTCAATAGACATGTTACAGATAGTCATTCGTTGCTCCATTGAAAGATCAGTGATTCCTTCACCACGATATTCAATTACTGTACCAGTTCCCCCACCAGTTCCAATATTTTTGATAATTGATAGAACGATATCTTTTGCAGTTACTGCATGAGGGTTTTTTCTTTTTCCTTCAACTCTGATTTCAAAAGGCTTTGGTTTTTCTAGCCACATAGTTTGAGATGCTAAAACATGCTCCACATCACTAGTTCCAATGCCTAAGGCTAATGCTCCAAAAGCCCCATGTGTAGATGTGTGACGATCACCGCAAACAATGGTAGAACCAGGTAAAGTAATTCCCAACTGAGGGCCAATTACATGAACAATTCCTTGATTTGGACTATCAATATCAAATAATTTTATTCCAAAATCTTTACATTTTGTTTCAAGGGTTTTAATTTGAACAGAAGATGTTTGGTCTAAAATTGGAAGAGAACGGTCAGTTGTTGGAACATTATGATCCATTGTAGCAATGGTAAGATCAGGTCGTCTAACTTTTCTATTATTCATACGCAATCCTTCAAAAGCTTGTGGAGAAGTTACTTCGTGAACTAGATGTCGGTCTATGTAGATTAATGTTGGATTATTTTGTTTTTCAACAACAATATGAGATTCCCAGATTTTTTCAAAAAGAGTTTTTCCCATTTTAATCCTGGTCGGGTTTATACTTGAAGAGTCCACCAGCAGCAATTATCTTTCCAATAATTTCTGAAAATGGTTTCATTTTGTACGACTGATTTTTTGTAATATTTTTAATCTCTTTGTTACAAATATCAATATTGATTTCATCACCTTCTGAAATTCCATCATATGCATCTTCATCAATTTCAATTGGTAACAAAAACGCACCATCAACTGCATTTCGATAAAA
>DAOWGL010000035.1 GCA_030637455.1 Candidatus Nitrosopumilus sp.
TACAGGATCCTTATGGAAATACTAGTTACAATACAGGTGCAGGAGTTAAAATTTCAATTTCTCATGAGGATGGAACTCCTTTAGAAATTACATCTCTGTCAAAAAATGACAATGTAGTTGTTGGGTATGATTTTTCTGCAATTCCTGAAACTTCTGGACTTTATTCAGTTAAAGTTGATGTGGTCAAAAATATTTTCACTACTGGAAACTATGTGGTGAAATCTGAATATCAGTCATTGGCTACAACTCAGTTATTTTCAATTGTTGATTCTCTTGATTTGAAAGGTGGCCCTGTAATTACACTTGATAAGGAAGTCTATGGTTTGGGGGAGACTGTATATCTGAATGGTGTCATTCCGCCTACTGGTGACAATTCACTTGATATTTCAATTACCTCTCCTGATGGAAGCGTCCATAATTCTGGTGCAACTATTGACAATCAGCGTTTTTCATGGTCTTGGACTACTCCCATCACCGAAAGATATCAAAATATCAAAATTGATGAAGGAAGAGATGTAATAAAATCTAATTTTGGAGTATACAAAATTAAGGTCTCTATTGCATCTGAAAGTGTAGACCTTTTCTTCAAAGTTTCCAAAGATCCTGAAAATGATTCTTTATCTACAACTCCTCTTTTCGTATCGACAGAAAAATCTCTATACAAAGCTGGTGAAAAATTAAAAGTTATTGGAAATGTCATTACACGTCAACAAGGTGATGAAGGTCTTATAGTTCCTGAAAGGGTAATTATCAAAGTACTTGATGGAACTTTCCCATTCAAACAAATCCATGAATCTTCTGTTTATCCAACTCAGGGTGGTGATTTTTCAAGTCTCTTTGAATTACCTGCTACCATATTTAGTGAAGGTCTCTATACTGTAAAAGCATCATATTCCAGTATTTCTGACAATGCTGAATTCAGTGTTGCAAATGACTTTGTATTTGGTATAGATGATGATTTAACTTTATTATTGGATATTGAAAAATCTGTATATTACCCTGGTGACGTTGTTGTAGTTTCTGGAAAGCCTAACAAGTTAATTTATCTTGAAGAATTTGAAGTAAGTATAATTTCTAAAACCGATGGTGAGATTACCTGTGGTTCATTTATTTGTGGAACAAATTCTGTTGCTACAATTACCATTCGACCAAGTCCTTCTGGGTCTTTCACCCATCAATTTATAATTCCTGATAGTTCATCTTCAATTGGAACATATGATGTAAAAGTTGATGCTGATTTTGAAACAAAATCTATTCAATTTGATGTAATTGAAAAACCAATTACTATAAAATCAGATACTGTCATTGAGAAAGAAAATAGAATTTCTGAGAAGGTAATTTCAATTACCACTGAAGAAAAAATCCCTGACGATGTAATAATTGCCCCTAGGGTAGTATCTGGTTCTTTGATTACTCCTTTAAGAGGCGATGAATCTAATGTCAACCTCAAAGTCTCTACACCAACAGGTGTGTGTATTATTGGACCTGATGCTGATTGTTTAGTTCGTGAATCTACTCGAAAACAAGGCCAAATTTACGATGTTGTTGAAGTTGATGGACTTAGTCTTAATGTGAGGTATAGTGGTCCTGATGTTCGTCTAGAGAAATTTAGCATATTGCCAGAATCTTCTATAGAATTTTTGCCTAATACGAATTGGAATGTGGAAGTAGTAAAGGATGATCAAGTTTCAAGATTTTACTATAAAGTCACTTACAAAACATTAGAGTAAATCCAAAATACTCTAAATCTTATTCTTTATTGAAATGAAACTACAAGTTTTGATGTTTTATCAAGATGATCCAAAAAAATGTACAGCTGCTAAAATGGTGAAGTTTGGTCTTGCACAAAATATCAAAAAAATTAGTGCTAAGGGATTGGTATTAGATCCATTTTCTGAAAAAACTTTACTTCCTAAAGATAAATCTAAAATTCACTCCATAATTGGAATTGATTGCTCATGGAATCTTGCAGACGAAGCATTTTCTAAAAAATTTTCTGGCATCAAAAGAAAATTACCTCCACTACTTGCAGGAAACCCCGTAAACTATTCTAAATTAAATAAATTAACTACTGCTGAAGCCTTGGCAGGTTCGTTATTCATTCTTGGATATAACGATCAAGCTTTGGAATTGCTTAACAAATTCAAATGGGGTCATACTTTCTATGAACTTAATCAAAATCTTTTAGAAGAATATTCTAATCTTGAAAATGAATCTCAAATAGATTTGATTTTAAAAGATTATGGTTTGATTTGATTTCTTTTTTTTACATATATTGCAATAATGATGATTAGTATGATTGGTATTGCCCAGAACCAATACTCTGGTTCACTTTCAGTAAATTCTATTTCATCTGTGTTTGATATCGGTAAACTGATTTTATTATCAGTTACAATAAAACTAGATTCATAAAAATCTGGCTTTAACACTGAATTTGATATTGCAAATATTTTGATATTATTTGCTCCTATGCCCAAGTGATTAGACTCATCAGAAGATATTTTGATTGTGACACTATCGTCATCAACAAAATATGTATCTGAACTAACATTTTCTCCATTACTGTTTGTTAAAAAATATAAAATTGAATCTGAATTTTTGGTTTTAACAACTATGCTAATTTCATCTCCTTTTTGTATTGATTTTTTAATTTCTATTTTTTCAATTGATGGGAACTCTGCTTTTTCAAATTTAGACCACACTCCTTTTTTAAATGGATATGAATCATCCTCAAATGCAGTTACTTTGATAGTTCTTGATTCAGGTGAATATGATTCTAAATAATATGGCCCGTTACTAATTACTGCATGCTGTTTATTTTGAATCCAGTTTATCGAAGAGTCGTATCTGGATTGATAATATTCTGAACTTTCATTGTTTTCACTAAATGGTTGTGGGATGTGGTTTGATTCTTTGAATTCTTTCAAATATTCTTTTATTGTATTTGCATCATTTGGAATAATTAATGATAACCAGTTTACATTTTTACTTGTAGCGCCTGATCTAGAAAATGAAACTTTTCCATCTATTACTGCTTTCTCCATTGCTGCAGTAATTTCCCAAGGCATGGTATTCCACAATGCTGCCCATTCTGCAATTTCTCCTTCATCAAAGTGCCAATAATCTACATATACCTCGATGGTGTTCTCGTCGATTTGATTTATTCCTTTAATGGTTTTGATACTTTGTGCGGCCCTTGGTGTAAATTCTGTGTCAAATGTTTTATCATTTTCATCTGTTTGAGTTCCCCATTCCACTGTGAAATACAAAGAATGTAGAATATCATTCATATCCATCTCTTCCCCATTGTGCCAATTACTAAATTTAAAATCAAATGTTACCTTGCTTGTAGATTGAGCATTTGCTTCAACATTTTTCCATTTTTGAATAATTGGATTCCATATTATTGCCTCTTGAGGGATTTCGATTTTATTATTAGGTCCTTCATTTTCGACTTCCCACGTTACTCTAATGGGCAATGTTTCTCCAGTGAATGGATGTTTGAATGTTGCAGGATCTGAAATGATTCCCCAAATATGCCTACTATAACTATCTGTTAACCCCATTACTGGGTTCCATGCTGCTTGATAGATTTGTTTGACACCTATCACTAGTTCGTCATTTCCATTCTTTGCATTGATTGGTGTAAATCTACTTGGAACCCCTGCACCAAAATCATTAACAATTCCATCGGTATTTTCATTTACGACATACTGGTCTATTTTACTTGCTAAAAAAACACGTACTGATTCATCAATTCCTTCAACTACTGCATCTTGAATTAATTTGGTTCTTTGTTCTGATGTTTCAAAATCACCGGTGTATATTTTCTGAGTCAATGCATCTAATCTTTCATTTTCATAATTCCAGTATGAAGGATCATTAAATCCTGGCATATTTGAAAACCATGGGGAATACATTTGCCCCAATCCTACTGAATCATATCTTACAAATGCTGAACGTCCCCATCCTTCTGTGTACAAATTCCATTTTACATCTGAAGGATTTGAGCCGTATACTACGACATATGCTTTATTCAAATCGCCAAATTCCTTCTTTACTGTAAATCCAATTCTTTCTAATTCAACTGATAATATTTCACCAATTGATTTTCTTACTGGGTCATCACTTCTGATGAAAATTATGATCTCAATTGGTGTTCCGTTTATTTGCCATTTCCCATTAATCTTAGTTGCTCCTTTTTCATTTAGATTTTTTGAGATGATTTCATTTGCAAGTGTTGGATTATATCTAAAATTATACGTCTCCAACTGTTCAATTACTGTAAGATATTCTGGGTCTGATGGACTATAGTATGAGATGATTGGAGAGCCATACCCTCCCATCAATTCATTTACTATTAATTTTCTATCTACCAGATAATTCAGTGCAAACCTTGATTCTTTATTTGAGAATGGATTGAATTTCTCTGATTCTGCCGGATTAATTAAAATGCTGTATGATCCTCCTGTGGAATCAAACACTTGTAATCCTCCACTTTTTTGATTATTTTCTAATCTGTCTGGTGAAATTGTATAATAATATGCA
>DAOWGL010000120.1 GCA_030637455.1 Candidatus Nitrosopumilus sp.
ATTCAGATATGGATGGAATTTTAAACATTAATGACGCTTGTCCATTAGAACCTGAAACTTACAACTTTTTCAAAGACGGTGACGGCTGTCCTGATTCATCTAGTACTGTAGTTTCATCTTACATATTTCCAGATGCAGACGGTGATGGTATTGATGACAGATGGGATCAATGTATTGATGAGCCTGAAAATTATAATAATTTCTTAGATACTGACGGTTGTCCTGATATTCCAGGATTCTCAAAATCTGCTTTATCTGATCTTGATTATGATGGTATCCCAGACATTTTTGATGCATGTCCAACAATTGGAGAACGATATAATCAATTCCAAGATGAAGACGGCTGCCCTGATACAATAGCATATGATTCATTTGGAGATTCTGACTTTGATGGTATTACTGATAATGTTGATCAATGTCCAAACGCTAGAGAAACTTACAACCGATATTTGGATGAAGACGGTTGTCCAGATCTAATTCCTGATAACAAACTTGCAGCAGATTCTGACGGTGACGGCATACCTGATAATTTAGATTCTTGTCCAAACCAACCTGAAACATTCAACGGAATTGATGACAAAGATGGCTGCCCAGACCGATTTGTTTTTACACTAGATTCTGATCAAGATGGAATTGTAGATGTTTCTGATGCATGTCCACTAGAACCTGAAACTTATAATTTCTATCAAGATGAAGACGGTTGTCCTGATTCTACAGGTTCTGTTGTTCCATCGTATAGTTTTGCTGATACTGATGGTGATGGTATTGATGACAGAAAAGATGCATGTATTGATGAACAAGAGAACTTTAATGGTTATCTTGATTGGGATGGCTGCCCAGATGTGTTAGCTGCAAATTCTACAACTCCAACAAGAATTGATTCTGATGATGATGGATATTACGATGCAATTGATTCATGCCCAACAAACCCCGAGACTTGGAACAAGTATAATGATCATGACGGTTGTCCAGACACTGCTCCAGAACAACAAAGATTTGTCCATGATGATGACCTAGATGATATCATTAATGATGAAGATCTGTGTCCTCTTGATCCTGAGGATTATGATGGTGACAGAGATCTAGATGGCTGTCCAGATAATTGATTGAATTTACCTGCGTAAATATCTGAATGATAAATATATTCAGTTTGTAAAGTTTGAATATGCTTCCGAAATTTTCAAGTAGGGCCTTTTTAGCACCTATGGCTGGAGTGAGTGATCCTGCACTTCGTTTACAATGTAAAAAAATGGGTGCTGGATTAGTTGTTACAGAATTTACAAATATTCATAGTATTATTGCAAAAGAAAGTCAACTCAAAGAAAGAATGAAAACAATTCAAGAATTCATTGAATTTTCTGATGAAGAACGTCCCCTTTCAATTCAGTTATTCGGATCTGATCTTACTGCTTTAGAAAAAGCTGCAAAAATTGTAGAGCCTTATTTTGATATAATTGATTATAACATGGGTTGTCCTGCCCCACACATTACACAACAAATGGCAGGTGGTGCATTGCTACAAGAAGTCAATCTAACTCAACAAATTTTTAGTACACTTGTGAATGCTGTCAAAAAACCTGTCACTCTTAAGATCCGTTCAGGGGTTACAGATGCAAGTAAATTTCTCTTTCGAGATATATCTGAAATTGCTGAAGATGAGGGGATTGAAATGATCACATTCCATCCACGAACTGTTAGCCAAGGATATTCTGGAACTGCTGATTGGGATCTAATTAAAGAATTGAAAGAAATTTCTAGTATTCCAATTGTTGGAAATGGTGATATCACTACACCTGAAGATGCGAAAACTATGATTGATAATACTAATTGTGATTATGTAATGATTGGTAGGGGGGCAATGGGAAACCCTTTCTTGTTTGAACAAATTAATGATTATTTGAAAACTAACTCTTACAAGGAATATTCATTCAAAGATAGATTGGATTCTTTTTTTGAATATCTACACCTAACAAATCAATATAAAATAAAATTTGCAAACATTAAGAGTCAAGCCATGAGATTTACTAAAGGGATGGAAGGTGGTTCAAAACTGCGTTTCAAAATCACACTTTCAAAAAACATTGAAGAACTTGAAAAAATTATAAATGATGCATATTCTTGATCTTAGAAATATTTTAAAATAATTTAAAATCACTTAACATTTGTTTATCCTACAACCCAATTTGGTATTGAATTTTTAAGTAAAGTGGACTATTCTTATATATTTCAAGAGTGCATTTTATGTATGAAAATAGGAGTTGAATCATAATTGGCAACAGCTTATGTACTCATAAACTGTGAGCTAGGTTCTGAAGAATCAGTTATTTCAGAACTAAAATCTATTGAAGGTGTTGTTGAAGTACATGGTACCTTTGGTGCATACGATATTTTGGCTAAAGTAGAATCAAGTCAAGTAGAGGCACTTAGAGAGACCATCACATGGAAAATTCGAAAAATTCCAAAAATTAGATCAACACTAACCTTGATGGGAATTGAAGGTCAGCAATAATCTTCAAAATCCTTTGCTTTTATACTTAAATCGTAATACTAACTATCCCTTCAAAAAACATGTCCCCCAAAAGGATAACACCCTGAGAGGCTTATTCACCACCCTCTCAGCAGATAAATTCCCATTAAATGATGTTGTAGTTTTGATAAAAGAAAATGATTAGAGGGCTTCAGAACCACTCTTTTTAGATGCTATATTCAAGACGCTATCCACACTGGATACGATAATAATTCCATCTCCACCTTTTCCTGTAAAAGCTGCATCAGCAATTGCTGTTGAAATTTTTTCTACGTCTGAGTCATCTACAATTGTACTAACAGTTGCAACTTCATTGTATTCTGCAGTAATAGTACCTGTTCCTCTTCCAGATCTCATTTCTTGTCTGGCTCCAGAACCTCTACCTTTTCCTTCCAGAATAGTGAGTCCACCTACAATATCACTGATTGCATCAGTGACTGCACCAATTTTGGTTGCCTGAACAGTTGCCTCAATTCGTTTCATTTGCATTCTTTTTTTGGTATTCTTTAAAAAAGATCATATGTTTTTATTCAAATTTTATGATACTATAGACTCTAGTTGGTTATGTCATAATCCTTTCACCTTTTTAGTATCAAAGAAAAATAAAATTATGAAAAGTGATGAAAAAAGGTCTCATAGACTCAATTATCTTTTGAAATGTTATCTGCTAAATCCTAAAGACGTTGATCTATACCAAAGAGCAAAGCAAATGGGGGTTACTGATTCAACTGCTAAGGATTACATTAGAACAGTCATAATACAAGCCCAAAAAATCTATGCAAAATAACTATCTGACATATATTCATAAATAATCAATTTGAGAGAAAATACACATGACAGATCCATTGTTGGATGATGTAAAAGCTCTTTTGGATGAGGATTTTGGAGATGATAGAATTTTAAAGCAAATTTGTAGAGCCTGTGAAAATAATGAAGTTATCAGTAATTATGAAAGAAATTATGTCCGACAATTAGCTGAAAAACATCTAGGAAGAAAACCTGAATTTACTCCCACTCCTTCAATTGCAGACAAACCATCAATTCCTGATATCCAAATACCTGAAATTCAACCTATTCAACAAACTCAATCATTTCAAACTGAAGTACCAAGAATATCATATTCAAAATCAAAAAATAAAAAAATTATGTTTGGTATTGGTGGACTAGCTTTAGTAATAATTCTTGCAGTTGCAGTTTCTTTCAATGGTATTCCAACTGGAACTACAATTAATACTCCATCCAATAATACACCAATTTCACTATCAATTCACACTGATTTAGAATCATATAACAAAAAGGATTTGATTTCAATCAGTGGTGTATCTACTTCTACAGGAACTGTGAACCTTTCAATAAAAAATCAAAATAATGAACTTGTGTGGGCAGAACAGATATCGTTGAAAAGTGACGGGCGATTTTCAACTCTATCTATTGCAGGAGGTTCAGGATGGGAAAAATCCGGCACTTATACAATTACAGTAGATGATGGTAAAGAAATAAAATCTGACACATTTTCATTTACTGCATAATTTATTCAAATTCTTTCCAATGTGAATCTACTAAATCTCGTAATTTTTCTACACTAATCTCATTCATATATTCACGATAAACAATGAATTTGTTTTGTTTACCTACCTCGTCATCATAGATGTCTGTAGTGTTTTTTGGTATTGCTCCTGATTTCCATTGATTCATTTCAAAAATCCATATTGTCGAATCTGGATTAGAAAAATCAATATCATCACACCCCACTACGTATAGATAACATTTAGTTGCCATGTTTAATTTTTCATGCAGTTTTTCATATGCTATCATCTGCCCTTTTGCTATGTTGATTTTATCATTATGAAATCCTTTGAATTCTAAAATGATGAACCCTCCTCTATGTTCAATCAACCAGTCGATATCTGTACCGCCTGAGGCTATCATACCATGTACAATGAGATCACCTAGAACCTCTCTTCCTCGTGTAAACTCTGACTCGTCAAAAATTTGATATTTTGCTTTTGGACTTTTACGATTGACTTGTTTGGCTATTTGTTGAGTTTGGATTGGATTTTCCTTTTCATATAATGTATCAATTAAATCACTTGTTTCATCAGGCATTATTTTCAGACTCTTTAACTAAATGATAAGAGATTGTGTAAAATTTAGTAAAGTTCTATGATTTTTCTAATCTATCTACAGAAATATTCATTTCCTGTTCCTTTGTAAAGAACAAAATATTCATCTTGAATCTTTCTATCTTTTTTTGCATTTAGAGCATCTTGATACATTTCAAAATGTTCTACTAGATACAACTGATTGCCAGGTTCTGCAAAATAATCTATCCCAACTAAATCAAAACCTTGTTCAGGAGTTAATTTGATTTTTTCATCTTCAAAAATATCTTTAGCCAATTTAGCATACTCAAAAATTATTCATCATAAATCATTAGAGATTTTTCTTCTAATAGTGCATGTACATTGTGAACTGAACGATAAACATCTGATTCTGTCTTTGCTCCAGTGCACACTAATTTCCCTGATGCAAATAACAATAATACTGTTTTTGGATCTACCATTCTATGAATAAGTCCTGGAAATTGTTCTGGTTCATACATACTTCTAGGTAATGTTCGAGCTGCTTTTTCTAGGTGGATTTTACCACCCAGATTTATTGATGCAACTATATTTTGAACTGTAATCACTGCATCTTTTTTTATTTTGACTTTGCCTTTTCTTAGTTGTTGAACAACTGTATTGACAGCTTTGATTGCCATCTCTTCAGATTTTGCTCCAGTACATACCATTTTCCCAGTTCTAAAAATCAGAGTTGCAGTTTTGGGCTTTGTTAATCTAAACACAAGTCCTGGAAATTGTTCTGGATGATATTCAGTATCTGGAAATTTTTCAGTTATTTCAATAAGATCAATCTTTTGGTCTACTGATGCTGATGCCACGACATTTTCTACACTAACCATAGGCTTGGTTTGAGGCATAACGAGGGACTCTATATATGGCCTTTATATATACTAGTCAAATTTTTTATTGGTTTTTTTATTTTTCTAATGATGTCCAATCCATTGATAACGATATTCTTCATCTATGATGTCTGATACAATTTCTTTGTTTTTGATTTTTGTTTTTGGAATATTTACATCAAAGATTCCTAATTGACCTTTCCATGGAATTGGAATTCGTAACGGTTTAGCATTTTTTAACATAAATCCAAATGTTTTAGTTTGAAATTTTTTTGATGCAAAATGAAATTTCTGATCTAATTTTATTTCTTTTAATGAATCATATTTTTTAACATCATACAACTGTGCTTTGCCAATAATTGCACCTGTGACAAATTTTTTATTAATTTTTAATCTTTTAGAATCTTTTGTCCTGATTTTCAGTGGAGAATGAATTAAAAATTCTCCACGAAATTTTGTATTCCAATTTCTTAATTCAATGGTCTTTTTTCCTGAAATAATTAAATCAGCAAATGGTTGTGAAACTGAAAGACATTTCAAATCTATTATTCAGTGGCTGCTTTGATATATTGACCTGGGTTTTTACCTTGTCCTTCTGGTAAATTTGTTATGCCGCCATTCAAACTCTCAGTTACTATGCCTTTACTTGCAAGTACTTGAGCAGTCATTAATGATGTATTTCCAGCCATACAAATTAACAATGATTTACCTTTAGAACCCTCTAGATCTTTACTTAATTCTTCAGGAATTTGTTGTGTAGATAACAATTGGTTAATGGTACTGGCCTTTGGTATTGCAATTTTTTCTTTATCTATTCCTAAAGATTTAGCAATCATTTCAATTCCTTCTTCTTTTGGAGTGTATGATGTATGAACCCATATTATTTTATCATAATCTTGCACACTTGATGATGCTTCATCTAATGAGACTTGAATACGTTGATTGTTTGACATTGCTTCTAGATTTTTCCTATACTTTTCAATACCGTCAGCAACTACAACTACAAATTTACCTTTATCCCCATTACTGAGCATCTCTAAAACAGAATATAGAGCCAATGCAGTACTTTCACCAATATTATGACCTTTGTCTACAAAGAATTTGAGTAAGTGTTTTGCTTGTCCAAAATCAACTTCATGTTGAGCGGCATATGCCTCTGGATTATACAATTTTAATCCGTCTGCCTTTGCTTTTGTTCTAATTCCTGCTACATCTTGACCTGGAACTGGGAATACTACATGAATTGCCTTTTTATCATATTTTTCATTCATGTATTTGCTTAATCCTCCAGACGTACCACCTGTTCCAAATGAACATACAATTCTATAATCTTCTAGTGAATCTTCATTTTCATGTAATTGCTGATCAATTTCTACTGCTGTAATTGTTCTATGAGCTTGAATGTTTAATTCATTATCATATTGTTCTGGACAAAAGCATCCATACATTTTTGAAAGTAATTTAGCTAAATTAATTATATCCTGTGCTGCCAATAGCGTTTCAACTTCAGAAATTGATTTATCGTAAATTGTAGGATCAAAACCCAATTCGGCTAATTGAGATCGAATATTTGCTGCCGTTGCTTTTGCTTTTAATGCATCAGCATCACTATCTTTCATTCCCGGAGCAGGACAAATATCCATATCTAAATCCATTATGCGAATATTTTCATCTCTTAATTCCTTAAAGACTCCTTCTTGTAATTTTCTTGAAACAAGTGATACAACAGTCAATCCAAGTTTTGACATTTGTCCAAGTGCAATTCCAAAATTCCCTGATGTTGCTTCAATAATTGTTTGATTACTTTTTAGCTTGCCTGTTTTAATTGCATCATGCATTATGTGAATGGCAGGTCTGATTTTGATTGAACCTGATAATAAATTAGCATCAAATTTTCCATATACTTTCAAATCCAAATCTGAAATATCTAATTTGTAAAGATTTTTTGCGCATTCCTTAAAATCACTTGTAAGATCAATAAGCGGTGTGGCATTGACCACTTTTTCTCCTTCTAAATGTGGGATTTTATTCCAAATTTCTTGTTCAAATTTTTCAAGTAGGGGCTTATCAAAATCATTTTCTGACATATTTTCTCTAGGTGCAGTCCATTTTTTGCTCATATAAAATATCTGATATAATGTGATGGTGGATCATTTTTGATTTCACTCATACATCTAAAATACCAATTACCTTGTTTGGAATATCTTTTAGTCTGCTAACTGCCATAGTTTTTTCATATCCTAAATGCCTGAGATTATTTGCTATGGTGGTGGCTCTAACTGTATTTGGGCCTAAACCCAAAGCCACCATACTAATTCCTAAATTTTTGAAAGATTTACTCATGTTTCTTACTGCATCAGGATCTGATGGTTCCCCATCAGTTAATGTCAAAAAAATATCTGGTCTCTTTGATTGTAAAATTGGAAACATTTTGTCGTAGACTTCAGCTAATGGTGTTGAACCATTAGCAACAATTTGTGTTAATCTTTTTGCAGTTATACTATTCCATTTTACATTTTCTGGTTTAATTGACCAACAAACCATTGATCTATTTTCAGTGCTAAAAGCATAGACTGCAAATTTTACTTTGAGAAAAGATAATACTTCACATAATGCTAGAGTTGCTTTTTTGTATTCAATTGCATCTGATGCAATACTGGATGAATGATCTAGTAGAATTACAATTTTTGTTTTAATTGATTTTTTAATATCTGTAAAAAATGGTTCATTACCTTCAATGTAATTTTCCTCATCAAATTCATCTCCTGAACTAAGATGCTGTTCTTTCCAACCTGTTTTCCATTCTTTGAATTTTGTTTTTAATCCATTAATCAAACTCATATCATAGATTGTTGTTTCATCTACATTCCTTGTTGATGGAATTTGAATTCCTATTGTTTCAGTTGCTAATCCTTTATTTTCAGTTTTTTCATTTTCATCTAATAGTACTTTGTATTCATCATAAACATCCTCTCCTCTAATTACCGATTTTGGATCAATAGTACCCAAATCACCTTCTTTATTTTTAGAAATTACTTTAAGCACTTTTAATAATTCTTCTTCTGATAATGCCATCCCTGCTTTCATAAAAGGCAAAGAAATTGGAATTGTTAGAAGGGAATCAATATCTAACATTTTTATTATTTCACTAACATTTTTTTCAATCCAATCCGTATCCTGTTTTTGTTCAATTGCTTGATCAACAATTGATTTGGCAAAAATCGATGCTTTTTTTATTTTTTCAAAGTTACTTGATTGAATTTCACCTTTCAGTGCTCCAAACATGAAATATTGATAAAATGCCTCTACAATCCTTGCTTTCCCATAAACTGTGTGTAGTTGTGGCCTTGCTACAAGCATATAGGTATAATTGAAAATAATTTCTTCATCCATACCTCTCCAAATTTTTCTTCCTAACTTTTCAATTCTTTGAGTTTCCATCGTATTGAGAATAAATCCAAATGCATGATCATTACTGAGAATTTTTTTACAATATTTTATTCTCATGGCTTCATACCATAATGATGTTCTAAATTGACGATATTTTTGAAAATCATTTCCAATTCGTTTTTCCATTGGAGTTAAGATCACTTTGTTTTCTTTTAGACGCGTTTTTGTTTCTATTTTATCTGAAATTTCTACAATAATATTTTCATTTTCAGACCATCTTCTAACAAGAAAAGTTGCTATTTCAACTAAAGAATCATTTTGTAATTGAATTGCTTGCATTTAGTTTCCAAACATTGAAGTTATGATGTCGCTTACTTTTTGATACTCTATATCCCCCCATTGTGTATAGACATTTCCAAAAACAATTTCAGCAACTTCTTTTGCTGTCATCCCTTTATCCAATAATTTAGCGAAAGCAATCGTTTCCCTTAAGCTTGGTGAATAAAATAATTCTTCAACTGCTGCAGCCTGTCTTAATGTATTTGCTAGTTTAATCGCTTGAATTATTTCTGATTCGTGATTTCCAGAAACATATTTTTTTATAATTTCTAATTCTATATTCTCTGGTGGATATTCTAACCTAATTCGTACTGGAAATCTACTAAGTAATTGTGGTGGCAATTCTTTTGTTCCACTATGTGTTAATGGATTAATTGTTGCAACTACAAACCAACCCTCCTTTGCTTTGATAAGTTCACCTGTTGATTCTTTTAAGACAATTTGACGTCTATCATCTAATGCTTCATCTAATCTAAGTAAAACATCTGCTTCTGCAGAGTTAATTTCATCTAGGTATAACATATCTCCACTTTTCATTGATTTGATTAACAGACCTTCATCAAAACTGACTGTTCCATCTGTTAGTGTTTTAGTACCCACCAAATGACTTTCTCTAGTTCTTAAACTAAAATTGATAGAATCTAAATTGATATTTTTATTTTTTGCAAAATCTCTAACTAGGGATGTTTTTCCAGTTCCTTTTGGACCTATTATGAGCACAAAAAGACCTGCTTCATATGCTTTGTTTAGAATTTGAATTGAATTATTCCAGTCAAGATATTGTGCTTCTTCCAAAGTATGTTTTCAATGATTTCTACAATATTTAATATTAGTTCTTAGAATCAAATGATTCTATTTTTGTAAATGCTTCCTCTAGTCTTTGATGTAGTGTTTTATTCCATTCATCAAATCCTGATGGAGTTTTTGGATAGTTGTTGTAATGCTCTACCAGCCATTGGTTTTCTTTCGAAGTATATCTGAGTCCGTCTGCAACTGTTTTATTCATTGCACCTCTGATAATCATTCCAATCTTCCCTAATCCTGAAAAGTCTGGATGTTCTCCTTTACTAATTGATTCAGCATCAAGTTTGCCCAAAAAGTGTTTCATTCCATAACTGATTTGTTCATTAGACATTTGTTGTATTAATCGTCTAAAGAGTTCAAGACCTGCAGTTTTGTATCCATACTCTTTGATGTAATCTAAATTGTATTGCCATAAACCTGCTTCAGAAATATCGTTTGCTTCTAATGCTTGAACTACATTATTCCCTAAAATTGTACCTGCAATCAAAGCTGGTCCTATACCCCCTGCATCAATTGGTTTTGGCATCCATGCTGAATCCCCAACCATTACGTATCCTCCTGATACCATACAATCATTTTGTCTTCTAACTGAAACTTGGAATACTCCTGAATTATTGTTAATGTCTTGTGGCTCTTCTGATAATTTTGCATTTTTGATTGCAGTATTTCTATGAAGATATTCTTTCATTAGTGATTCAACATTATCTTTTTTACCCAATCTTTTGTTTCTTTTATCTAAAAGAGATTTTTCAACTCCTAAACCAATGTTTACTTTAGTATCTCCTTTTGGAAATACCCATCCATATCCTCCAGGTGCAATGTCTTGATCTAAATGAATAATACAATAATCTGGATCAAATTCAGTAAGATCATTTTGGCCTTTTTCAAAATGCATGATATATCTTCCAGTCGATTCTAAATCTCGTCTATCAATTCTTTTTTCTACCTTAGTAGAGTTTTGAAGTCCATTTCTAAGCATAGATGTAACTCCTGTTGCATCAATTACAATTTTTGATGTTTTCTTGAATGGTTGTTTTGTTTTGTTATCTACTCCTTGTATTCCAACTGCTTGTTGACCTTCATAGATTAAACCAGTAAGATTAATTTCATATTCAAATTCGATACCCATTTTTTTACATCTTTCATTTTGAATTTCTGGTAATTTTTGACGATTTAGCATAAATCCATCACCATCAAAAGGAATTGAAGTTTCTTTATCTGGTGAGAATGCCATGACTCCTTTTACGTCATGTTCAATTTCTGGTTTAGTCCATTCAACTTTGATTCTCTCTGACATAAAATCAACTGCTTCTTTGGAACATGCATCTCCACATACCCATCCGGCTAGTGATTTTCTACCTGGCAAAAATTCTGTATTTCTATCAACAACTAATATTTTCAGATTTTGTTTTGAATAGTGAGAAATGGATTGTGCTGTAATTGTACCAGCAAGACCTCCTCCTGCGATTATAACATCATAATCTGCCACGATATTGGGGTTTGTCTATCCGTATTTAAAATAATACCTCAAATAGTCTGTAAAATTAATAACTCAAAATTATTGATCGATAAAATGGGTCGGTTCGTCGCGGCGTCTTCAAAGCTTTCGCTCAGACTGGAGCGGCTAATATTTCCTCATTCCCAAATTGTGTAGTTGTTTTATTCCTATTTAATCTAGTTGACATTATCAAAAATTTCTGTAAATATTTTGACTGTGTCTTTTTTGTTGTAAATGGGGGTGTGAATTTTTAATTTTATTGTCTCTTTTTCACTCACTATTAGATTACCTTTGATCAATTCCTGTTTGTCCAGTCTCATATGGAATCTAGAATCATCGGTTCTTTCATCAATTTCTTCAGTTAATTCATTGATTTGCTCAACTGGTAAGAGTTCAAGCATTTTACTCATCAAATTTTGAGCCTGTTTTTTTACAATTTTTGCCTTTAACATGATAATTGGATTTTCATAATGCCCTTCTACTTCTTCAAGTGCAAAATCGTCTTCTTTAAGATTCAAAACATCTTCAAAAGATTGAAAAATTTTTGAAATATCTTCGGTTGCATGAACAATTACATCAATTGTAATCTCAATCTTATGTACCATAATATTGTAAAAGAATAACTCTGTTGGTTATGCTTCTAGTAATTTTGTTTCTTTGTCTGCAGTTCTGATGAGTTTTACTTTCTCTAGACCTACATGTCTTACTCTAATTACTCTCTTGAATGCTGCCATAATGTCTGAATTAATTTTACTGTAACATGTTGCTTGAACAAATTGATCAATTGTCATTTCTGGAATTGTTTTGTTAATTACTTCTTGAGCAATTAATCTTAGAGCATGTTGTCTGGATGTGTTTAATGTTCTATGTGTTAAAGCCAATAATTTAATTCTAAAGATGTATCCATCTTTTGTTTTAATATCAATGCTGAAATTAATTTTTGATGATCCTCTTCTTACTAAACTACGCAAAAATTCTTTTGAATATTCATATCTCTTGAAAATTGTTGTGGCCTTATCTCCATCAATCTTGTGAATTTGGAAATAGATTTTGTATTGATGTTGTGAAGGATCTCCTTTTAGAATATCATATAGTGTAACTTCAATGACTCTACCTACTGCATTTTCGTCATCTGTAATTGGAACATATGCGATTGGGACATTGTTGAATGAATCTGGTGCATATACTGTAACCCAGCGTTTTTCTCGCCACTTGTCCTTTACTCGACCTTTTCTACGTGCCAATTATTAACGACCTTTGAACCCAAAATATAAGGGTATATCACTAGATCTCTTTCTGATTTCCCATGTAACTCTGTAAAACACTAGGAATTCTAATGTGGCCATCTTTGGTTTGGAAATTCTCCATTATCGATACCATAACCCTGGTTGTGGCTATCAAAGTACTGTTTAGGGTGTGTAAGTATTGTGTATCTTCATTTGTTTTATCTCTAAATCTAATTTTCAATCTTCTTGCTTGATAATCTAAACAATTTGAACACGAAACAATTTCTCTGTATGCGTTTTGTCCTGCCATCCAAGCTTCAATATCATATGTCTTTGCAGAAACCTTTCCCATATCTCCAGATGATAGTAACATTACTCTGTGAGGAATTTCCAAGTTTTGATAAAATTCTTCAGCTACTGCTAACATTTTTTCATGCTCTTTCCATGAATCTTCAGGTCTTGAAAATACGAATTGTTCAATTTTATCAAACTGATGAACTCTGAAAATTCCTTTCTGATCTCTTCCATGAGCTCCTGCCTCTTTTCTAAAACATGGGCTAACCCCTGCATATCTTAATGGTAATTCTTTACCTTCCAGGATTTCTTTTGCTCTCATTGCTGCCATGGCATGTTCGGATGTTCCTATCATGTATAGATCTTAATCTTCAATTTTGTAGATTACTTATTGAAAATGATCATCAAGTACAGCTCCCTCCATTGATTCTCGATTAATCATGTATGGGGGTTGAACAAGTGAATATTCTTTTTTTGCCAGAAAATCCAATCCATAGTGGATTAATGATTGATTCAATCTAACAAGATCATTTTTCAAATAATAAAATCTAGCTCCTGCCACTTTAGCAGCTCTTTCTAGGTCTACCAAATCTAAATTCTCAGAGATATCAATGTGGTCATTTATTTTAAAATCAAAACTCGGAATTTCTCCCCATTTTTTGATTTCTTTATTTGCATTCTCATCTACTCCGATAGGAACTGATTCATGAACAAGGTTTGGAATGGTTAATGCTAATTTAGAATATGTATTTTCAACTGATTCTTGTTCAGATTCTAGTTTTGATAGTTCAGCTGAAACTTCTTTCATTTCTGACAAAATTGAAGACGCATCTTCTCCTGCTTTCTTTTTTTGAGAAATTTCTAAAGCGACTTGATTTTTCTTTTTTCTTAATTCATCTGTTTTAAGAATAAATTCACGTCTTTTTTGATCAGACTCAATCAATGTGTCCAAATCAAAATCAACAGCTCTTGCTTTGAGCATATCTCGAATTACTTGCGGTTTCTCTTTGATTAGTTTAGGATCTAACACTATTCAATCACCTTTAGAGCAACTTGGATATGTTCCATGACTTCATCAACTGTACTTGTAAGCTGTTTCATATTCTTTTTACTTTCAAAATTAAAAACAAGTTTGTTATCAATATTTTCAACATAAAGACTCAATCCTTCTGGAAAATCTACATTGTCTGGTTCTAAGGCTTTTTTCACGGTTTCGGCTTTTTCTTTTGATATGTTATTGAGAATTACCTGAACTTGACACGTTAACGACATTTACTTCTAAATAGTTGAGAAATTCATCCAATTTGTCTTTAGTTATTTTAGCTCCTGCAGCGGCATTATGACCCCCTCCAATACCGTCGAATTTTTCAGCTCCATTTCTCATTATTTCACTGAGATTGATATCTGATGTACATCCAAAAGATTTCCTTGATGAGAACTTTATTGTATTCTCTTCTGCCTTGGTTCTCAATATCACAATTTTTCCAGAATTTTTTGGTGATCCTGCAATTAATGATGAAATAGTTCCTGTCATTGTTTCTGGAACTATGTCTTCACCATTTACCATTACACATGTCTCACTTTCTGAAATTCTCCATCTTTCATTTGATAAAATATTCATGTATTCTCTAATCATTTTCCTATAATCTGTTAGAATGGTTTCAGCTTCTCGTAGAATTTTGTTTCTGTCTCCCATACATACTGCCATTCCAACCCCTGAACGATTAATTCTGCCACAAGAGTTTAACATAGTTGAAAATTCTCTTCCGTCTCTTAGGAAACTTCTACTGTCTTCTCTTGGAAATGTATAGGTGTACCCAATTAATTCTGACATTAGTTCAGTAGCATTTTTTCCAGAGGCAAATTTTGTAATTGATTCAATAACTTGTCTTTTTTCCTCTTCATTTAGATCGGCTGGCACTCTCCATCTACTTTCTTCCTTGAGATTGACCCCTGATGATTTTAGTAGTGAAAAACATGCTTCTCTGTTCCACGTTAATCCTTCAATAAATGGTTGAGATGTAAATGCCAGGGCATCTGCGAGAGGCCTTGTCTCTCTTCCAACTAACAATAAGTCTAAATCAATATCTACTAAACCCAGTTCTTTGGCGGTATTTGCAATCTCGAAATTTTTACCTGTAAATGATTTTCTTTCTCCTTGGTCTTGTCTATCTCCCAAAGCAGAAACAATAGCTAATGCAGACAAATCTGAATTTCTTTCATCTAATGCTTCTGAGGCTAGATATGCCATTCCTCCAGCACAAATGTCAGCTCCTCCATCAATCCCATACTTCCAAGAATTTATGACATTTTGATTATCTAATTCTTCATCTGGAATTTGATGATGATCTAAAACAACCCAATTATCTCCTAATGTTTTGTCTAATTCATTTGCAAAACCTCCTCCAAGATCAGTTACTACATGAAAATCCCTAGAATCCGTTTTGAATGACTCTAGAACATTTTTGCTAAATTCTTTTGATGTTCTAACTGTACAATTGGCTCCTGCTCTGATCAGAGCTTTTGTAATAATACTGCCAGAAGTAAGTCCGTCACAATCAATATGTGTTGTAACTGAAATTGATTTTTTTGATTTTATACAATCTATAATTTTATCTTTGAAAAATGAAAGTGATTCATCTAGTGATTTTGTCATTACTCTAGTTGAGCAACCACGGATTTATACTTCCATGTTTTATCAATTCTTCCAATTCTTTTGTAATAGACTGAAAGTCTGTGAACTTTGGCTTCAATTAATTCCAAAGATCTTACGTTTCTGTTATCTCCTTTGTTTACTTTGAGGTGTTTTTGAAGACCTACTGCTTTTCTAACAATATTTTCAAGATCTTCAGGCATTTCAGCTTTCAAATCATTTTCCTCTAAAATTTGATCCATACTCTTTTTGGTAATTGGTTTGATTAGAGGAATGGAATGTTGATCTCTTAATTTAATTCCTATTTGACTAGGAGTCAAACCATCTTTAGAATATTTAATTACTAATTCTTCAATTTCTGCTGGACTTTGTGTAATCCATGAAGGTGCACGTAGTGTAGCTGGTCTAATGGAGTGTGATTTTCCATGTCTATGTGTGTGCATTCTTCCCATGATTTGGCTCATTATAGAACAGAATTAAACGTTACTTATACTGATCTCGTACATTATACCGAAATTTGGTGTTCAGAATAAAAGTTAAATAAGTCTCGTCAGAGAAAACGAGCAGGTAAATCGTATGAATACAAAAATACTATTAGCAGCATCCTTAATCGCTGTATTCACTATAGGACTCTATGCAGAAAGTGCAGTAGCATTTGCACAGTACATGGGTAATGTCGGTAGTGAAGGACAAACCGGATCATACACATTAGAAGAAGCACTTGAGATTCAAACAAGAAGAATCGCAGCAGCAGAAGCTAACCCATCATCTGGCTCAGGAACTCCATACATTAGTGCAGATGGTGTTGTTGGTGCAGCAGTTATTGCAGGTGCAGTGTTCGGTGGTATTGCAGGAGCTTTCTTTCTTAAAGGAAGATCTGGCAAATACGCAGCAATGGGAAGAGGATAAAACAAACCCTCACTTTTCTCTTATTTTATTTTCTGTTCTTAGTGAATACTAGGATGGAGTTTTCCTCCCCTGATGAATACTGATCTCG
>DAOWGL010000039.1 GCA_030637455.1 Candidatus Nitrosopumilus sp.
TTCAGTACTTAACACAAAATCTGTATCTTTGTAAATTTCCATAGTTTCTCTGGATTCTTCTAATGTTTAAATTACTTTTTCAATTTGATCTATTACGTCATCATAGAATAATGTGAGTTCATCATCTTCACTATTTGAAAATCGTTTAACGTTCTTTGCTATCTCAAGTACAAATTTCTTTAATGGATTTACTATTCTTCTTAATCTATTAATTTCTCTTCTAAGTAAAGCAATACTTCTAGCTACAGGTTTTGTTTCATCAAAAACCCTGTCTTCAATTTCATCTAGATTTGCAATTATTTTTCTTGATATATGTAATAGGTCATCTACTAACACATCTAAGATTTCGTGGAGTAACAATCCTGATGATTTTCCTAATAATCTATCCTTTCTTTGTTGATCAATAGTTGTTTTACAAATTCCTACCAACTCTACAAGGGGTTTAAGATCTCCTTGATGAACTGTTACCAAGAAATCTTTTCCTACAAATATTGACAATTGACTATTTTTTGATATTCCTATTTTTTGTGCTAATGGTGGAAAATGAAGAATTACAAAGAAATGATCATCATAACTATCTAATTTTGGAAGCTCAAATTTAGTCATACAATCTTCTATGTTTAATGCATTGAAATTGTATTTTTTAGCTAATTTTTCAACATCATTTCTATCTGGATTTTGCAAATCAATCCATACAAATTTCTCACCTTGAATGGTTTCTATCTTATTTTCAATAGGGATATCTACTAATTTTTTATTTGAACGTAGTCTATTTGTAATGAAACCCTTTCTCATATCGAAAAATACCCTGATACAACAAATTTAAAGCGATCGCTGAGATGAAACTAAAATAATTTTTTGAATTTGAGGCTAATCTAATTTAGATATTCATTGTACCCATGGGAGAAAATAATTCGTACCTACCCAAACAAGTGCAACAGATATTGCCATTGCAATCCACCATTTTCGCATACATTGATTTCAACCTAGTCAATAATAAATCTACAGCCTAATTTTCAACATAATCTTAAAGATTATTACTGGTTGAACAAATATCTTTTTTGTGGCCCTCGTAGTACAGTGGTTAGTATAGAGGGTTGTGGATCCTCGGACAGGAGTTCGATTCCCCTCGAGGGCCCTCTATTATTTTAAAAAACACCAAACTTGCTAGATTCCATCTCTTCTTTGATTGCTAGTTTGAATCTAGGAGATTTACTCTCAATGTTTTTTGTTAACCATGTTAAAAACTTCTTTTCGTTTCCTTTGCCCTTAATTTTATCATAATCTGCACCCATCATTTCTATTAGCTTTTCTACTAATGATCTATTGATACTTAATACAAAAAAATGCCATCCAAATGCAAATTCTGAATCTGTCATAACAAAATCCTCTTGTCCATGAACCATTTCTTCTAAAAGGGATAGTTGATGAGTTAATGCTTTACTCGTTTTATCATAATCTACTGCTGAAACATTAATGTTGATTCTTCCTTCCACATTCTATTCAAGTAAAAACAAAATAAAAGGATTACACAAATTATTCTTTTAATAGATATTCAAAATCAATGTCAAAATGCATCTTCATGATGTTGATATATGTCTGAATTGATTCTGGAATTTCCTCTCCACATGCCACTCCTAGTTTTTTTGCATTAATCCAAATCACTAATGTTTGAATAATAGTCAAAAATCGATCATTTTTAATTTCTGGAGAGCCTATTGATTTTGTATATCTTTCAGCAAATTCCCATGCTGTGATAAAATCAACACATTTCACACCAAAAATTGATAACAACTGTTCTTGCATATTTTGTGCTTTTTTGAGAGGAACTTTATTGATAATATATGGAAAATTTACTTTATCTGGAAGGCACTCTGGCAGAGGTCCCCAAATTGTAATTATTTTTGTACCTTCTTTAAGATTTTCAAATTTCTTCATCATTTTATTAATAATATTTTCATCTGTAAACCAAAATAAAATCACTGATGCATCTGAGAGCATTGAATCTTCTATGTTTTGACAAATCAAATCGGCTTTGGTGTTTTTCTCTTCAAGATTTTTTTTTGCTTGTTCAATTTTTTCGGAATTATTATCAATTCCAACTGCTTTTTTAACTCTAAATTCATTTAGAGCAAGTTCAATCCCTTTCTCATTCCCACATCCTAAATGATAAAAAATATCATCTTCACCTAAATCCACAAA
>DAOWGL010000096.1 GCA_030637455.1 Candidatus Nitrosopumilus sp.
AAGATGTCAAACAATTTAATCATCTAAGCGGACCAGTGGCATACCCAGGTTCTATAGAATTAACAACCAGTGAAGGAATCAAGGAAACAAAGAAAGGGTTCTTTGAAGTAGACATATCAGGAAAAGAGGCCATTCCTAATTGGATTGAATTAGATGCAAGACCTCAAATTTCATTTAAAACAGAATATCAAGATTTAGCAAAAACAATAGGAGAAATTTCTGAAAAGATAGTAACTGAAGGGAAAAAACCAATTGTTGAAGTAAAAATTCAAGGAGAAAACATAGAAACAGACCATATTCAGGCACAAATAGCCAGGCTAAACTCATTGGTTTTGAGGTGTTTTTGGAGAATTAGTACAAAACAAGTTTCGGACTCTTCAGTATTTCTAGATAGACCAAATGTCATCGATGATGAAATGTACAGATTGTCAGTAGATGCTCTAGGTTCTGAACAATCAGCAAAATTTGCAATAAAAGAACTACTTCCCATATTAGCAGCAGGTGAAATTAAAGAAGCCTCACAGTTAGTTTTTGAAAATTTTGAAAAATTCAAAAAGGAGAATAAATCTTGATTACATCAATAGAATTAGGAGATTTTTTATCTCATTCAAATACAAAATTAGAATTTGAAAATGGAGTTACAGTTTTTGTAGGAGACAACGGTGCAGGGAAATCAAGCATCATAGATGCCATTACATTTGCATTATTTGGTCAACATGCAAGAAAATCAAACAAGGGATTGATTAAACGAGGGGCAAATCAAGGATTTGCAAAAATTAGTTTTTCCATTAATGACAAACAGTTTGAAGCTGTAAGGAAAATTGACAGTAAAGGAACTCTATCTGCCACATTTGCGGAAATAGTAAATGGTGAGCGTATTGAAATTGCTGCAGGTGAAAGAAAACAATTTGGAGAATCAATGACACATGAAGTTGAAAAAGTAATCGGTTTAGATTTTGAAAAATTAAAAATTGCTTCAATTGTTCAACAAGGAGAATTAAATGCAATTATTAATGCCAAACCAAAAGAATTCAAAGAATTATTAAATGCAATCATAGGAATTGACAAGCTTGATGTTGCATCAGAATCAATGAAAACAGTAAACAAAGAATTTCGAGAAAAAATTAGAGATACAATAGGATATGATGATACACATATTGAGGTTTTATTCCGAGATTTAGAAAGATTTCAAAAAGAAATTGAAGAATCCAAACCAGAAAGAAAGAAATTGGAATTAAAACAAGAACAGTTGAAAAAAGAAGTAGATAATCTAAGAACAAAAGTCGAGACAGAAGCACCAAAAATCGATAAAATTAATCAATTAGAATTAAGAAAAAAAGAGCTATTAGCATATGCAAAAGAAGCAATTCATGAAATCCAGCATGAAATCAATGAAAATGAGCGTAAAATTCATGATTGTGAAGGGTGTTTTGAGCATGCAGTGTTAAAAACAGACTTGGAATCTAAAATTCTAAAAGTTGAGCAAGCCATTGATGAAACACTCAAAAAAATCCAAGAAATGACAAACCAGACAATATCATTGAAAGAAAAATTGTCACTTGCATCAAAACTTCAATTAAAAGACAACAAATGTCCAGTATGCGATTCAGATGTAGAGAAATTAAATCCAATATTTCAAGAAGAACATCTTCATCAAGAAATCACAGATATTGAAAACCAAATCATTTCAAAAGAAAAAGAAAGAAGTATGTATAATCAAAAAAAGAAAGAGTTTTCAACAAAATTACAAAGTGCAAGAGATGCTGAAGCAACACTTAGAGCTTATTCAATTAACAACAAAGAGGAATTAATAAAAATACAAGAAGATGTTAAAGTCAAAAAAGAAAAAATTCCTCTAACAACCAATGGAAGTTTACTTGAAATATCAACAATAGACACTCATGCAAAAATGATTTTTGAAAATATTTCAAAATTAGAAAATGAAACTACAGGTTTTGATGAACAAGAATTTAACAATCTAAAAATTTCAATTAATGAAAAGCAAATGAGTTTATCTCAAATAGATCAACAGATTGGTGGAATTTCAGAAAAAATTTCAAAAGGGGAAGAACAAATCAACATAATTGAAAAGGCAGTTGCAGAATTAAAGATTGTAAAAGAATATGTTACAAATCTTAATAAAATTCAAACAAATATTTTTAGTAGAGATGGACCAGTTGCCACAAGCTTAAGATCTTGGGCATTAAACACAATTTCTGCCAAAGCATCAGAGTATCTCACATTACTAAATACTAAAATTCAACGAATTATGCTATCAGAAAAAACAAGAGATATTTCAATAGCATGTTATTCAAAAACGGAGGTTTTAGAATTAGAATCTCTGAGTGGCGGAGAAAAAGTCAGTGTTGCACTTGCGTTACGATTGGGCATGGCTAGCCTTCTTGGAGCATCAAATCTCAATTTGATGATTTTGGATGAACCAACAACTCATCTTGATGCTGAACGGAAAAAATCTCTAGTTAGAGTATTATCTCAATTATCAGATATATCAAATTCAGAAACTAGAATGCAATTCCTAATCATCACTCACGATGCAGAAATTTTTGAAGATTCAACAGTTGAGCAAATTTACAGGTTTGAATCAAGTGAACAAGGAAGTAAAGTTACAGCACTCTAGTTAACATTAACAATTCCAGTCATCCAAGGATGAACCATACAGAAATAATCATAAGTTCCTGCTTCATCAAAAGTAAATTCGTAAACATCTCCTGCCATGAATAAACTAGAATCAAATACATCAGTTATTCCGGCAGTAGCAGTTCCACTAGTTACAGTGTGTGCTGCTGAATCATCATTAATCCAAGAAACAGTTGCACCTATTGCAACATTAATTTCAAAAGGCAAATAGCATTCGTTTGTATCTTCACATCCTGGAACTGCAGATCCTGGAGGTATTGAAACAATAGCAGTCAAAGATAATGATTCTGATGTTGGTTCAACAATCATTTCTTCAACATCAGTAACATCTGGTGCGGGCATTTCCATAATTGGTTCCAATTCAACAATAGGATCTGGAGAACATTCACCTTGATAGTCTAATGTAACCTCTTCAGTAAGGTCTAAGAAACATTGGTTACTGTAAGTTTTTCCATCAGTTCCACAAACAGGAGTATAAATTTCAGCACCAAATGCGGGTTCATTCAAGTCTACACCGGGATTAATTGGTAATTCAGCAGTACATTCACCTTGATAGTCTAATTTTATATCAGCTGCATCTAACATACACATATTTCCATAAGTTTCACCATCAACTCCACACATTGGATCCCATTGCATTGTACATACAACTAGATTTTCATCAACTGCAACCCGTGGTTCAATAATATCAGTAGGATCCATAACGATGAATCCAATAGATATTGCTGCAAGAACACCCACAATACCAATTATTCCATAAGAAAAATTCATCTCATCCACCTGTTAACTTTGCAAACTTTTTGTTCTTACTTAACTTTTCCATAAATTCAATATTAGATAATGCAACAATTGCAGATTCAACGACTGGTTTTTCAGGATCGTTTAGAGCCTTTTGAAGTGACTCTTTTGCTTC
>DAOWGL010000184.1 GCA_030637455.1 Candidatus Nitrosopumilus sp.
CTCCAACTAAGGCAATACTCATAATCTGGAGGTCGCGAGTTCGAAACTCGCCCCCGGCACACATTAGGCTTCTAACTAAACCTATGATGCCGCACCAGGTTCAAAACTATGCAGAACTAGGCAGTTTCTTTACGGCATCAAACTAAAAGTTCAACACCGCAAATTGGTTGATGAGTTCAAACTCATAATCTTGTATAGATTATCTATCATAATCCACAACACGTACGAAGTGAACGTACAGGTTGAATTGATCTGTTGATTTTTTTTCCATTAATGGATTTGATGATTACGTTCTCAGACTTTGAAATTACTCTAAAATTTTGACCTTCACCAATAGAATCTAGGTATTCATTGATAGACGTAGTAACATGGGATGTATCTATAATATCATCATCTTCAACGGGAGACAAAATAAATTCATGATGCTTTATTACAGGAATTGCTCCAATCTCATCTGAGACATAAATTAGTAATTCATGCTTGATAGGTAAAACTTCAGAACAATCCACAGTAATCATAATTTTTTTGAAAACAATATTCCATATAGGTCCATCTCCAAATATATCAAAAGTTTTTGTAAGGATTTAATCAGACACATCTTTATCATTCTCTTAAAACTAAAACAAATTCTTGTGAAGCAGACAAACAAAACAATCAGTCACAGATTTGAAACATTAATTGTGTTTGGAGCAATTACCGCAATTTTGTTTCCGATAAGATTAATTTTTGTGACATATGTTACAGATAACTGGTTTGCATCATTTGGCTTAATTGCAGTTATTTCATTGACTTTGGTAGTTCTAGCTAAAAGAAACAAGATGGGAAAATTTGGTCAGTTATTTGTCAGAGTTATGAAAAAATGGAATACGGGGAACCGGCAATATTTACTGTACATACCGCCAATTCTGTTGTTGATTGTAAGTATAGGGATAATTTCGCTAATCAACATGTATGATTCAAACATAGATTCCGGAAATGAGATTGTGAATTTTCTTGTTATGAGATTTGGATCTGTTAATGAACAATCGTTTGGATGGATGCTCCATTTTTATACGGTTTTTCTAGTTGAAGTTTTAGAAGTATTAGGATCCATAATATTTTTTCGAATGACGATATTGAAAATACAGTTGCAATAAATTTTTATTAAAAAACATAATTTTCATCATCGCTTTTGATTTAAGATCAAACTCTTGATGTTTGGAATCAGAATTAGATAATCATAGTAAGACTATTCAAATCTTGACTTTGATTAATTCTAATTTGTGAATAGTTTGAATATGTCTTTGCAAGAATCCCTCTACCAGATGTTTTTGACAGTAAGGACATCCTATTCTATTAACCATACCTATCGCCCATTTTTACGAAAATTGTAAATTAGATAAAGATGATCTTGTAATCTGTAAATATTACAAAAGTTAACGAGAGAAAATAGAATTAGAATAAATATTACAGAAAAAGCAATGTTTCAGACTTTAACGAAGATTTCTTCTTGAACATCTGAAACAATTAGAGTTTAAGACCACTAACGAGATGGCTATTTTGGTGACAACTCTGTTTGTGTTTTTCTGTAATAATATTACGGCATAAAATTACTTAAAGATGATCGTGAAATTTTGAAATGTTACAAAATGAACAAGTATTGTAATTGAATTAAAATTTAAAACAACGAGATACATGGAAAACACGTTAAATCAAGGACGTATTCCTAACATGATGTGTTTTCCAGACCAGTCATTCTACGACGCAGAACAACAGCTTCTCGTTATAATCGATACATCAAAATAATATTTAACAATGATCATGAAATTTTGAAATGTTACAAATCCTAATAATCAAAGAGTTTGTGTTTTAGTTCAATACTCCAAAGAACAAATCTCAAGAGGCTTGAACCTTTCTTGGGAATAAAATGAGATGCAAGTCTAGAAGTAAGCTATTCTAACAAAATTAAAAAATGTAAACATAATTGGCCAAACCATCATCACCTGTATCACCCTTCATACCTTTATCTAGAAAATATTCTTCGATATCTCTTCCGTCTTTTTCACTATTTGTAGACCAATCTTTCCAATATTTTACTTCTTTACCATCATTTTCATGTTTGTCTTTTCGAGTTTTTGGTTTGTCAGAAATTCCTATGGTCGATATAGTATAATCTGCTTTTTTTGAACGGTTTACTCTACCTTCAATTTCAGAAATTATGTCAGATTTATTCATAATAATAAAAGATGTAACTTTTACTTAAGAAAATGTTTTTGATAAGAGGTTTATTTGAGAGAAAAAGAAATTCCTCGACGGCTTTCCACACCCAAGAATGTGGATCAATGATCTGAACAAATCATTCATGAGTATTATAAACAATTTTTGTATAACAAACATCATGAAAGATAATAATAATTCAAATCCATCTTGGGAAGAGGTTAGAGGTCTAGCTTGGATATTTGTTGAAGAATAAGTCTAGATTTGAGGATTCAGGCATAACAAAATTGCAAGGTGTTTAACTGAACTAACAAAACCCGATGGGAGTTTTAGATTCAACCCCACGGGGATTCACCTACTTGATTACCAATACAGGAATTTTTGAGCTGTGAACGATAGCAGTTGATACACTTCCAAGAAGCATTTGCTTTAGGGTTCCACGTCCTCTAGCACCAATTACAATAAGATCAAATTTCCCTTTTTGAGCAAAATCAATTACCTCTTTTGCCTCGTGTCCAAACACAATTTTCTTTTTGAATTTGATAGAGTTTTTTATCACTTGATTTTTTGCAGTATCGAGGAATTTCTCTACTTTTTTTAATTCATTTTGTGTTTGAGGAACATAAATCAAATTAGGGTTATCAAATGCTGTACGCAAAACATACAGAGCAGTAATAGAAGAATTACATTTTTTTGCAAGAAAAATTGCCTTTGTTAGTGCCTTGAAGGAGCTTTTTGAACCATCCATAGGAACAAGAATTGTTTTAATTTTCTCCATATGTGATTTTTACAAATGAGACTTAAAAATGAAATGAGTAATGTCAGGGTTGAAAAGTATTCAAGGAAATAATCATCTAACGAGTTAAACTGACTCGTGAATATTTCAAATCAAAATTTCACATTAATCTGACCAATAGTCAAGATGAAAACAATTCATTAATTCAATGGTTTGTTAAACTGTGAAAGTGTCTTGGCATAAGATTCCATCATCACATGCATAAGATTATCAAATGATTTTACAGCAGAAATCCTCATTTTAAAATACTCATCCCAATATTTTTTATTCATATCAATGAATTCCAGATAACTTTTCTTCATTGATTCTGAATTTGTTTTAATTTGTTTTAGTATTATAGGATCAATGTTTAATTTATCAAAAAACTCTTTTTCAGAAACATAGCAAGTACCAAAAAGATCATCAAACATGTGGAGATATTCATTGTATAAATTGGAATAATTTTGGAATACTGATGGCACTTGAGATTCTAATTTTTTAATAATTTCTGAAGTATCTGTTTTTAATACATCACAAATAGATACATCATTTTCATTTTTTATGTTTGATTTAGAGGAATCATTCATAGAAATAGACATGTCATCATCAGATTTAATCTATTTTCCATGTTGAACTTTTAGTTTGAGGCTATAGCATCGGATACTGCATGAGAGTTAACCTTCTTGATCTATACTTCCGCCCTGACCATACAATACATGCATGGTAAAAGTATCAGTAACATCAGGGTGAATCCTCAATCTTTTGATAATTTGTTCTACTCCGTTAGGATCTGAAGTTTTAATTTTTATGAAAATATCATATTTTCCCCATATGCCGTTAATTTCAACTATTTCTGGTAATTCTTTGAGTTCAGAAATGACATTTGATTCACTACCAGTGTTGCAATTAATGAGAATGTATGCTTGCATATCTTAAATCCTATTTATGATAAATAAAGATCATCATACGGATTACGTAAATTTGTAAAATTAGTCGTAAAATATACTATAGTTGTTAAATAGATTTTTTGTAATTATTACTATGGAGAATTTTATAGAAAAGGTTCTTGATTTTATTACATCTATTTTAGGTTAAAATAACCTAAAATTTTATTTTTTTATAAATTATTTAGAATAGTTTTCCAGTTATTGCATCCACTCGGGCAACTGCAACTTTTTCTTTATTATCATAACATTTTGCCTCATAAATTGGAACAAATATTTCATGAAATTCAGTAATGACGTATTCTTCATGATTGATTTTGATATCTAATGTCAGTTGTTCTTTGAGTTTTTCTACCAGTTTTTCAAAAATGGCATCATCAGTAATTTCAATTTTTCTGATATGCCCTTTGTTAATGTCTAATGTGCGTTGAGTATAATTCTCAACAGCATCAGAATTGGTACTATATGAAAAATCAGTTTCAAATCCATTATTATCTAAATATAAAATATCAGCAATATTTTTCACAGCATTCTCAGTTACATTAATCACCAAATCTTTTTTGGTAATGCCAACACCACGCTTCATTTTTTTACCAAATTTTTTCCAAACGCCAGATGGATCTAACACAGGGAATTTTTCATTGCCTATAGATAATTCTGCAACATCAGAATCAACTTTAATCGTATACGAAGCTTTTCGATTAAAATCAATCTCATAGTAACCTGAAACAAAAATTACTTGTTCTAAATACAAAACAGGGTTTTCAACTTTTACTTCTTCAGGCTTTGGATGTCTTAATGCAGAACCAAATAGAGATGTTTTTTTCTTTTCTATTACGTTCATTACATCTTGAGGCATTAGTTTTGTTTTGAGAACAATAATTTGTTTTGTTGGAATATTATTTGGTTTGAGAGTTCCTTTAGGGGTCAATTTTATTTCAAATCCTCACACATATTCAAATTCTATCTAAGATCTTTTTCTTTTTCTCGTTGAATTCTTTATCAGTAATAATTCCCAATTCTTTGAGTTTAGCTAGTTTTTCTAAAATTTCAAGGCTGGGGGCACCATATTGTGTGCCAAGTTTGATTCTACCTACAATTAATTCAAAAAATTGAAAAAAAGCATTAACAATTTTTTTATAAAATTTAGGGCTTTTCTTTTTTAGCATACTTTTTTGCTCTAAACCTTTTTCTCTAATTTTTAATGAATTAATTTTTAACGTTTTCAGATATTCTTGAGATTTAAGAAAATCAGTAGTATTGTCAGTAACTTGATTAATTTTTTCTAGAGATTCTTTACCCAACTGCTTTCCGTGTTCGATAGTTTGAGCATAATTATTTGCAACATCGTCTAGAATATTCTCTTGTTTTTTCTTGAGGGTTTTTCTAAAATTTTGTGATTTTTCTTTTTTATTGACCATGTTTTTTATGTACAAGGTTATAGTGCTAAGGTGTTATTTTAAGATCCACATTGCTAGGCATACTATGAATTGAAAAGGATGCACGAATCTAAGATTTCTCAGCCTCAGTTAGCAAATTCATTATTGCCTCATCTGTAATTATTCCAATAACCTTTCCATCATTATTTGGATCAATGACAGGTATCAAATCAAAGGGGTGAGAATTCATCTTTTGAATTACTGTAAATAAATATTCATCAGGCAATGTTGTATGGAATTTTTTATACATCACATCACTAACATTAGTTAGATCTCTTGTTTTTTTATGAGAATTATTTATTTCTCGTTTTGATATCAACCCTACAAGTCTATCTTCATCATCAAAAACAAGAAATGGTTTTTTTGTTATTGTATTGTTTTCATTAAATTCTTTGATTGTAATATCCTGTTTTGTTTTAGAAAACGCAGTATTAATGACTGCAATAGCAGGAGTATCAGATACAACTCTTCTGAAATAAAATGGTGACAATACGAGTTCAGATGCTCCAATCACAAATGGTGTGATTTTCTTTAATTTACGCTGAAGTTCAACACTTGAAATAATCATAGTGATAAGAGTTCCAAGAACTAAAAGTGAGAATATCTTGTTGTCCATTATTTCTGCTTGGAGTAAGGAAAGCATCAAGGCCAAATCAACTGCACCTTTTGACATTACACCGTATGCAACAGTTGATGCAGGTCGCATTTTTGCTATCCGCACTGCAATATACGAACTCAAAAACTTGACACCAGTCATTATTAGAATAAAAACTGCGATTATCCACCATTCTAATTCTAAAAATGCAAGGCTGAAATGAAGACCAATTCCGGCAAAAAATATTGGAATAAAAATTCCATAACCAATTACGTTGATGTTTTTTGAAATTTCGTGATATTCATCTCTAGTCATTCTAGAAACTGCAATTCCCAAAAGAAGAGCACCTATTGCACCATGAACACCACTGATTTCTGCAAAATATGCAACAAGTAAGATCATTCCAATTACAATTGCAAAATATGCTTCCTTTACACGAAGATGATTTTTAATTAATCTGAAAAACTGTGGTAATCCATATACTGAAAGAAGCCCAGCGATTGCAAAGAAAATTACCATCTTGGCAAATAGCCACAACATTTGCGAAATATCTGTAGATTCTGAGCTTGTATCTATCTGAATGAAAACACTGACAAAAATAATTGCTATAAACTCTACAATGGCAGTTACAGTAAAAATTTCAAGACCAATAGTTGATTTTAATTTTCCAAGATCACTTAGCACCTTGGCAGTGACACCCAAACTTGATGCAGCTATTACACTTGCAATCGCAAAGGATTGAATGAAATCTAAATCTATAGTTAATCCAAATAGTCCTGCAACCAAAAATGGTATCAAAAATGCAATGGCAGAGCCTGCAAAGATTCTACCTTTCATTACTTTGAACAAACCAGCAACATCGATTTCTTCAAGACCAATTAGGAAAAATAAAAAAAACACACCAATAGATACAAACAATTCAATTGCTTCAATGGGTTGAACTATCGCTAAAAGGGCTGGACCCACAATAATTCCTGCTAGAACATTACCAAGGATTGTAGGTTGACCAATTCTGTGAAGTAATTCACCTCCAAGTTTTGATGCAATTACTAATACTGCGATGAATAGAATTGCTTCAAAGGACAAACTTGATTATTTCATCGATTTCCATTAGATAAACTAAAGGTGAATCTCATTTTTCTAAATATCTTGTATTGTCATCCATTCATTTGGATTATTTTTGAGTAAATACTGGGAGCGGCATCAAACTAATTTCACAAAACTCGCCCCCGGCACATATTATTTTAAAAAGTATAGGGAATGTCTAAGAATAATATTCCTTGAATCCCTTATCTGTTGGATGCAATTCAGTTTTTGGACCAAACATGCCTTGTTTCTGAACTACTTTTAGCAATCCATTTTTTTCTAAATCTTCTAGAATGGCATCAAGATCTTGACTATCTAATCCAGTGTTTTTTTGAATACTTTCAAAAGATTTTGAACCTCTGTTTAATGCTCCCAAAACAAGATCATTTTTTGATTGAGGTTTAGAGGGATCTGTTCTAGGTTCAAAGGATTCTGATTGGTGTTCTGGAGCAGGTTTAACAAAACTAGGTTCAAATGGTTTTGGTTGTTGTGGTTGAATGAAACTTTTCCCTATACCTTTTTTTGCCAAAATACGTGGGATGATTCTAGCTAGAGGAATTGCTAAGAAAATTATGATATAAATCCATGAAAAGTTAGGTTCTGCCATCAGTTATTTCATGTTTGAATGGCATAAATTTGTTAAGAGTGAAAACTTAGTGCAAACTAATTCTCATTAGATTGGTATAATAGTAGAAGATGAATACCAGAGACATTGTCAAAGTATCAATCTCCTAAAGTAAATGTAAACATGGGTCCAATGAAAATTGTTCTAGTTGCAATTCTTCTTCTAATTATAATCGGGGTTGTAGCATCAGCCTCAGTCAAAATAGTAGATGCAGGTAACAGAGGCGTACTATTACATTGGAATGCAGTTGATCTTTCCGCTCCTCCACTAGATGAGGGAATACACTTCCTTGTTCCATTCCAAGATGATATTGTACAAATGGAAGTTCGTACTCTAAAGTATGACAAAGATACTAGAAGTGCATCAAAAGACCTTCAATCAGTAGAAACAACAGTTACAGTAAACTATCATCCAGATAAAGAACAAGTTCACGTATTATTCAAAGAAATTGGTCTAGATTATGAAAATAGAGTTATTCAGCCAGCAATTGAGGAGACAGTAAAACAAGTAACTGCAAATTACAATGCTGAGGAATTAATCACAAAAAGACCATTAGTGAAAGCAGACATTGAAAATGCAATCAGAGAGAGATTAGAACAATTTGATGTCAAAACTGATGTAATCTCAATTACAGATTTTGAATTCTCAGCATTATTCAATAAAGCAATTGAATCTAAAGTAGAAGCAGAACAAAATGCACTAAGGGCAGAAAATGACTTGCGAAGAATTGAAGTTGAAGCCAGACAACATGAGGCTTCAGCTATCGGAATTGCAAATGCAAACATTGCTCAAGCAAACGGTGAGGCTGAGGCAATTGCAATTATTAATCAAGCATTAGCAAATAATCCAGAATACTTGCAATGGTTAAAAATACAAAAATGGGACGGAATATTACCTCTAGTAGTAGGTGAAGGTGGCACTCCATTTATTCAAATTCCAACTAATCCTTAGATAGTTTAAAAAAACTTAGTTGTTTTCTTTGTCTTTGTTATAATCTCTGATTGCATCATACATTGCAAGAAATTGTTCAGGTTCATTTTGTCTATAATTTTTTTCAAGATTTTTAATTTCTTGATGTGAAATTTGTTCTCCCTTATTTTCATAGTACTCTTTGATTATTTGAGAGGGGGTTTTTTTAATATTATATTTGTGAAGTGATTTATTGATAGATCTTTTACAATACAAATCATAAATTAAAAATTTGTACGCAAGATAACTCGATAATCCAATAATTGCAACGAGAAGGATTGGAATAATAATAATTGCAGCCATATACAATTACACATAATTTCAGTATTTCATTGTTGTTCTTTTGAATGGAGATTTACTTATTCAAGAATTACGCATGGTTACTTGATTTCCAACTGTATGATGAATTCCAACAACTAATTCTGAATGAGTAGTAATTATCATCAAAGTTTCACAAGAAAGACATAGAATAGAAGGCACGTAATCTGCATTTGCTTCAGACGGACCAATAGTAGCTAAAACTGCATCATCTTTAAGATCTATTCCAGCACAATACACGCATTTAGATGGTCTATTTGAAACACGTTTTATTTTATTGATAAAATAATTTACCATGATAAAAAATAGCACTTTTTGATTCTTAAATTAATTACTATTTCATTTTGAGGCTCTATTTTTCTTCAAATTACCGAATTTAGCACAAATTTCAATATGGTAAAAGAGTTTTATTGTAAATGATCTGCAAAAAAATATGGGATTACTTTCACGCAAAAAAGAAATTATCGTAGGCAATATTTGTCCAAAATGTAACATGGAGTTTTCAGATTCACAAAGAACATTACGACATATGGAAAAAGCCCATCAATCTAAAAAGAAATTTGAATGTAATTCATGTGGATAAAAATTAATTTCATTTGGATATTTTATTAAATAACAAGAAGAAATGAAATTGTCAATGGCTACAAAGAACAAATTAAACAAAATTTCAGGAATCATTGCACTTGGAATGTTTGCAGTGATAGTGTCAGGATATTTTACTGGAAATGAGTCACTATTTGGATTTCCAAATGCCACGTTGCTCTATGCTTTAATGCCTTTAGCACTAATTTGGTTTGGTACTAGAAAAAATGGGTGTGGGAGTTGTAATCAAACATGTGCAATTTCAGAAGCAGAACATGAAGAAGAAAATAAAAAATGATCTCTAGTTTCTTTAAGGAGAAATGTCAATAGAATATAGATTTGAAATTAAATGATAAAAAATTAATTATTATTGCAATGATTGTAGGAATTTTAGGATTATCAGCAACTATAGCATTTGTAGGGCAAGGAAATGTAAGACATGTAGAAATTTTTTGGGCAGAAACTGTAGAACAAACTATCATGTTTGAAGACATTGACGGAGAAACACAAGTTAGAGGTATCAAAGGAGTTTCAGGGGATGCAAATCCAACATTATTGTCACGAACATCATTTGCATACATATTAACTGTAATTAATAACGGAACAACATTTCATAGACTTTACATAGAAGGATTCAATGTTCAAACAGAACTATTAGAACCAGGCCAGCAAGATTCCATCACAATACATCCAGACAAAGAAGGAGAATTCGTATATTATGACAAGAAAGAAAATTTAATCCCATTAGGTAAAATTAAAATTGTTTCAGTTGTTCCAAGTGATAATTTTCAAGGAATATGGAAAGATTTGATTTGATAACCTGTCTTATTGTAAATCTATCTTTTGGCAATGACTAAATCTACATCATAATTCAAAGTTGCACGTGGATTGAGTTTTAAAATCCACGACATATGAGAAGAGGTTTTTGTTTCAGGAGTGATTTTAAAGTCTAAATTCTGTAAATTCATGCGTAATAATTTTTCATCAAGAGGTTTTTTCACAGAATTGATTCCCCTGTCAAAATCATATGGATCACTAATAACAAAATATCCTGTAGAGATTTGTTTTGAAACATGTTTTAAGAATTCCGTAGGTTCTACAAGTTCCAAAACATTCAGAGCAAGAACAAGATCAAATTGTAATTTTCCAAATATTGGAGATAAGAAATCGGCTACAACATAATCAAGGTTATTTTTGGATAATTTTTTTGCAATTCTCAAAGCAGAAAAGGATCTATCAACACCAAACACCATTTTGTTAGATTTTGCTAAAAAAGAAGTCATAATACCAATAGAGCATCCATACTCTAAAACAAGATTAGATTTTTGTAAAGAATTAAGATTTTTTTGTATCTCAGAGTAGAATTTTGAAGATTTACTATTTTGATATATCAGTGACCATCGTTCTTCAAGAGCAGTTCTATCTTCATGAGTTTGAGAAGTATTTGATAATGAAGATTTACAAAATGTCTTGAGTTTTAGATTTTCAATTAATTGATAGAGTTTGCCGCCTAATTTTTTGCGTGATGAAAGATAAAGAGAAAAATTATTCCACATAATAGGGATTTTTTCAATTATAGGATATTGTCCATGACATTTTGGACATTCTAAAATCCCTTCAACTATTTCCTTGTCCTGTTTGAATGAATCTAATTCTAATTTTGAACCACAATTTACACATTTTAAAAATTCAAGACTAGATTCTAACATGTTCGATGACAAATCAATGGATTTTGAACTAATAATTTCTTTGATAGTAAAAATCAAGGTAATCTTAAATGTAGTATTTTGGAATTTTATGCAAATTGGGTGAATTTCAAGAGTTTGCAGATGCGTTATTTGGACAATTATCAGTTGAAATTAATGAAGAAAAGGAGATTGTAGAACTAGCAACTAAGGCTAGGGATGATATTGCAAACAAGGTACAATTCAAAGAATTAGATGATATTGCGACTGAGATATTACCTGATTTTAAAAACAAAGTGGAAGAATTCGTAGGGATAAAAATTCCAGAGAATATTTCATTAAAATTTCCAGAATTAGAAGAATTAAAGAGGATTAAAGGAAACAAAGTATTTGCAGATAATGAATCAAAAGAATTTGTCAAAGAGTTATTCAATGCAGTTGCAAAAGAAAATCTAACAAAGATTGCAGAGTTGATGCAACAAGACACTGCAAAATATTTAGTATATTCTACATATGCTATTCAATACATTTCAAAAATTACAACAACGTATGGGGATTATTTGGATTCAGAAATTTATTTAAACAAATTCATTTTGTCAAGATATCCACAGATAATTCTACATAAACAAGGTGAGCCGTATGAATCAAGATTTCAAAGTGTTAACTCAGGATATCTAGGAGCAGTAAAAATGGCAGTTCTTGAAGAATTAATTCATTCAACACAAGAAAATCTCCAACAAGTAAACAAAAAGGCAGCAATGGGAGTAAATAAAATAAATGAAGAATTGGCTAAAATCATCCTATCATTAGATTCTGAAACAATCAACAAATTATCAGAGTATTGTCAATTACAAGCAGTCCCAGATGATTTTCCATTTGCAAAAAAAGCTAATTTATTTTTCTTTTTAAATCCAGATCATTTTTTAATTGAGCAAATTGGACCCGATGTTATGACATTTACACATGTAGAAATAGATCCTAAAATTGGTGAATCAATTCCTGAATTATTGGATATTTACAAGAGATGGCTTGTTCCAATCCAACAACACCATGCGGCCTTTACTGCAATGGAAGGAATGGCAGCTTTTGCCATTGAAAATATACTAAAAGATGATCAAGATTTTCAAAATTATCTATCAACGTTTATGGGAACTGATTTTTCATCATATCAGGTAAGAAAAAACATGGGCAAGGACTTTACAAAAATATTATATGAAAAATTAGGCAAAGATACCTTCAAAAAAATGATAGAAATTCCTCCAAATACTAGAGAGCTCAAGGATCCTCAATTATATCTTAAAAAACTGAGTTTGTAACAATTGGAAGAAAAATTTGATCCATTAGTTGCAGAGTGGCTTGCATTTGTAAAGAATCCAAATTTCAACTTGGTTGAAAAATGTCTCAAGTTTGCACAAATTTTAGAATATCCAGATCTAAATGTAGATGATTATATTCAAAAAATTAATCATATTGGAAAATCACTAAAAGAATCAATCAGTGATGTAAAAAATCCAACATATTTGATTTCAATGTTAAACGAACATATTTTTGAAAATTTAGGTTTTAGTGGAGATGATGATGACTACTATAATCCAAAAAATAATTTTCTAAATGAAGTGATTGATAAAAAAACGGGGCTTCCAATTACTATTTCAATTCTATATGCCGAAATTGCAAAATTCATCGGATTGGAATTAAAGATAGTTGGATTCCCCAGCCATATTCTGGTAAAATATAATGAAGAGATGATTTTGGATCCATTTTATGACGGACGTTTACTAGATGTTGATGACCTGCAAGATATTCTTGATGCAAATTATGGAGGAGAATTAGAATTTAAACCAGAATTTCTCGATGAAGTTAAACCAGAACAAATACTTGTAAGACTAACAAGGAATTTAAAAAATTCTTATGTTCAATCATTTGTTTATGAAAAAGCTTTACGATGTGTAAATATGGTACTAGCTATTGAACCAGAATCACCTGAAGATATTAGAGATAAAGGGATTTTAGAAGGAAGATTAAAAAATTCAGAAATTGCTTTAAAATATTTGAATAAATATTTAGAAATAAACCCAAACGCAGAAGATGTAGACTTTGTTTTAGAATTAATTAGAAGTATTAAAACAAAAAATTAATCAATAATTGAATCTACATCTGTTCCTTTCTTGATCATTGAGATTTCATGACGAGCAATTTTGTTTCTAAGTGCTTGTTTGAGAATATCAACTTCACTTCGTAGTAATGCAATTTCGTCTTCAAGTTTTGCAACCCTCTCATAGATGGTTTCAGCTTCTGAACTCATAATTCAAATTCCTGACGGCATTTTTCACATTTTGCTCTCTCTTCTCCAGGAGAACCAAGAATGAAAATTTTACCAATTGTTTTGCAAAGAGGACACATACCAGTGGTTGCATTTTTTGGACCAGTGCGAATAATTTTTTGTGATTTTCTTCGTCCCATGAAAAAACTTCTTGAATCGGTCTATTAAGTTTTAATGGCGCGGGGAGAGGGATTCGAACCCACGAGTTCTTGCGAACATGAAATTAGCAATCTCACGCCCTACCAGGCTAGGCGACCCCCGCATAATATGCCTAAAATGATTCTGTAAATAAATTCATTCGTCCCCAAATTGACTATAATTATTCACAATCTCTTCAATTGGGAGTCGTTTTCCACCTACAATTTTGAGATCTACTTGTACTTTTTTGTTAGAGATGTTAAGAATATTGTAGGTATTTTCAAACAATCCACGAACTCGCTCAGAGGTAGCAGTTCCAGCGTTAACAACGGTTAGTTTACCAAAATTCCAAGCCCATGGTCGGTGTTTATGTCCACATAATACAACATCAACATGGGAATCCAAAACAGCTCTTAGAACATCGCCAGCATCAACTACTGTAAGTTGATCAGAGCCAGTATCGGGAATAGAGATCAAGTGATGATGCATCGCCACAATCTTTACCTTGTCTTTGTATTTTTTCATAGTTCTCTCTAACCACAAGTTTTGTCTATATCCAACTTCACCATTATTTCTATCAGGTCTAGCAGTTCCAACTGTAACTAATACAACATCATCACTTAGTTCATTGACAGTTTCAAATGGAAAGAATTTTTTGAATAATAAATAACCCGTATTTCTATAATCATGATTTCCACTAATTGTAATAATTTTTTTTGTGTTGAATTTTGTTAGTAGTGATTTGCATTTTTCATATTCGGACATCAGTCCCTCATTTGTTAAATCACCTGTAATTACAATAACATCCGGATTCAGTTCATTTACTTCTTTAACTAAAATATCAAATTTTTCTTGCAAAAATTGAGATCCAACATGTAGATCAGATATTTGAACTATCTGCATTTGAATTTAGTTTCTCAAATTAGGTATTAAATCATCTCTATAGAAAATATGTAGATCTAATTTCAATTTCAAGGTAGAATTAAATAATAATCATCTCAAAATCTTGCAGTTTTGAGTAAAAAAGCAGCTGTAATGAAAGGAGATGGTATTGGACCTGAAGTAGTAGATTCAATGTTAAGGGTCTTAAAGGAATGTAACTTTCAATCAGAACTGACTCTTTGTGAAGTAGGCTCAGAGCAATGGGAGAAAAATGGTAGAAAAGATGCATCATACATTCCAGATGCAACGATGAAAATTTTAGAAGAATCAGACTGCTGTTTCAAGGGTCCAACAACTACAATTCCAGTTCCAGGTGCACCTAGAAGTGTTGCAGTTACATTGAGACAAAAATTTGATCTTTATGCAAATATTAGACCAACTAAAACTTATGATAGATTAACTCCAAATAGAAAACTTGATTGTGTATGTTTCAGAGAAGCAACTGAAGGGCTCTATACAGGCATAGAGGTAAAAATTACAGATGATGCTGCAATAGCAATTAGAAAAATCACAAGGCACGGAAGTAGAAGATTAGTTGATTCTGCAGTAGATTGGGCAAACAAATTCAATATGAAAAAAATGGTTGCAATTACAAAAAGAAACATCCTAAAACAGACTGATGGGATATTTTGGGATGAAACACAAAAAGCAGTTGAAGGGACTGGAATTGAATTATCTGAAATTTACATAGACAATATGGCACAACAGATGGTAATTGCAACTGAGCAGTTTAATGGTGCAGTATTGGTCAGTACCAACTTATTCATGGATATTATTTCTGAACTTGCATCAGCTCTTGTAGGTTCAATTGGATTGATTTACTCTGCAAACATTGGAGACAATTATGCAATGTTTGAAGCAGCACATGGAAGTGCCCCACAATTTGCAGGACAGAATAAAGTGAATCCAACTGCAACTGTTCTTTCAGGAGCTTGGATGGCAGATTATCTAGGTGAAAGAGAAATTAGAGATGCAATCTTTGATGCAACTGATAAAGTAATCAATGAAGGAAAAGCAGTAACATGGGATATTGGCGGTAATGCAACAACTACACAGATGACTGATGCAATTATCACATATGCCAAAGAGAATCTAAGAAAATAATCAGTTAGTAGTTTCTACAAGAATCAATTCTTCAAAAAATAGTTTCTTTTTTGCCATAATTCGTGTTTTCAAGCCTAATTTTTGAGCATGATCAATCAATTTTTGGTAATTGGAAAGCGATGATGTTACAAAGATAAATTTTCCATTTTCAGCCATATTACTAATCACAGAGTCAAAAATTTTTTTAGGAATTTCAAATCCTTCTCCTCCCCCATCTGTTGCAATATCTATAATTTCATCAGTTGCAAGATAAGGTAAATTACATACAATAAAATCAAATTTTATTTTTAATGCATCTGAACCATTACAACAAATTAGATTTTTTGTTTTGTAAGAAGTTTGATGTTGTAACACTTCACAATTAATATCAGTTCCAACAACTAATGAAAAATTTTTACAAAGTAATTTTGTGAGATATCCAGAACCAGTTCCAATATCTAAAGCATAATTGCCTTTTTCATTTTCAATATTATTTGCAATGAAAAAAGTATCCTCAGAAGGAGGATACTCATCATTTTTCAAGGATTTGATTTGCAAGACTAATTATTTCCTCTCCAGATAGATCATCTACTCGTTTATCTATTTTAGATTCCTTGTTGAATTGTTTTAAAATATTTTTAACTGTTTTTCTTCGATATGAAAATATGTTATTAATTGTTTGAATAAGTTCTTTAGATAAATTATTTTTTTTAATTATTTTTAAAACCGTGGAATCAATTTTTGGTGGGGGAGAAAAATTATTTTTTCCTACTTTTAGTATAGCAGTTATTTCAAATGCAGACGTAGCGATAATGCTTATAGCTTTTCTTTGTTTGGATGATGTTGCAAGTAATTTATCAGCAAATTCTTTTTGAACCATAATTACTCCATGTGAAAAGGAAGTCTGTGCCAACCATTCAATTGCATCCTTACTCCTAGAATAGGGTAGATTAGAAACAAAAATAGAAAAATCATCTTTTTTCTTAAAACCATCACCAGATTTTAAAACTAGATTATCAATATCTGAAAATTTTGATTTAGCATTTCTAATTAATTCCTCATCCATATCAACTGAAATTACCTTGTCAGATTTTTGACATAAAAGAGGAGTTAGAATTCCCTGACCAGTTCCAATTTCAAATACAACATCATTTTTAGTAATTTTAGCCTCAGAAACTATGAATTTTGCTATAGAATTTGATGTTAGAAAATGTTGGCCAAGACGTTTTCGTTTTATCATCTCTTTACAAAGAGATTCATTCTACTTTCGCCTGTAATTTCATCCAGGATTCGCTCTGAAATATGTTTAATTGGTTCTTTAAATCCAACACGGTCTTGTAAATCCTGATAGCTTTCAAACTTTTGTTTTTCTCTTTCCTCTAACATAATTTTCATGTATGTTTTTCCAATTCCTGGAATTAGTTCTAATGCATGAATTCTTGGTGTTAATGGTTGTGCATTGTTTAGATATGCAACAAATTTTTGTTCATTTGCAGTTACAATAGTTTCAACTACTAAATCTAATTCACTTTGAGCAGACGATGAAATTTTATCATATTCCATCTTTCCCAAAACAGAGAGAACCTTTGTTCGTCCTTCTTTACCGATATAGATTTTTTCTCCAATCTCAAATGTAGAGTTTGGAACTCCAAGAACTTCTAGAAGAGTTAATCTATCTTCTCCAATAGCCGTGATAATAATTCCGTCTCTACCTCTTACAGTAGATGATTTACCTCGAGAATTGAAATCCAATACATATGCATATTCCTCATACTTTCTAGTTGGGGGTTGTGCCCGATACAAAATAGAATACTCCTAAGAAATTACGAATGCTCCTTGATTATTTTGAGCATTTTTTCTAGGGTTTCAGCAAGAATTAATTTTTTCCAACCAAATGTGAAGGAACGTAATTCAGCTAAACTTGTAGGTCTAATGTTAACTATTTCAACAGCTTCATCTTCAGTTAATTCACATTCTTTGATGAGTCGTTTTTTCATTTCTTTTGCTTCTTTTGGTTCTGTTGTTACAAATTTTGAAACATAATCATATGTCCAACGTTGAATTTGATCCATTTCTTCAACATCAACTTTACCTAAAATTTCTTTAACTTCTGCAAGAGAAATAGCTTGTTTCTTTTTTACTTCTTCCATATTATACACCGAATGGTTTAATGTGATCTAATCTTGTGATTAAGGTTTTTGTTTTATCACCTAATTTTACATCAAGGGTAACTGAACGTCTACCAACATTTGTAACTAGACCAACTTTTCCGTGGTATCGTCTGTGTGGTAATCCTTTGTGCTGTCTTGGATCAATAATGACAAGTGCTTGTTGACCTTCTTTGTATTCACGTAACAAAAACGAGACTCCTCTAGGGGCTTTTTTCGTCATGACATGTCTGGATTTATGCTTAAATCCATGTGAACGACCAGATGATTTCTTAGTTGCCATGTGTGTAAAACCTTCGAAAGCCCTATTTTAAGACTTAGAAAAGATAGACACGTTTAATCAGCAAGATCAGTTCTGAGTTGACCGCATGCAGCTGAAATCTCAGTACCTTTTTCGATTCTAATTGTACAATTTACTCCTGCCTTGGACAAAATTCGTTCAAATTCTTCGACATTTTTTTCTGACGGACGTTTGAAATCACCAGCAGTAGGATTAATCGGGATCAAATTCACATGAGAGCCATTTCCCTCTAAAAGCCTAGCTAATTCTGTTGCAATTTCAGGTGAATCATTTATCCCTTCCATAAGTGCATACTCAAATGTTACACGACGTCCAGTTTTTTTAAAGTAATTTCTCCCAATTTCAATAATTTCTTCCACAGAATTAGGAGTTGCTGTAGGAACTAATTTTTTTCTTAATTCATTGTTTGGAGCATGTAAAGAAATTGCTAGACCTATCTGTAGATTTTCTTCAGCTAGTTTTTCAATTCCGGATTTAATTCCAATTGTCGAAATGGTAATGTGTCTCTGACCTAAACCAAATCCCCTATCATGCGTTAAAATTTTTACTGCTCGAATCATTTCATCATAATTTGCCATAGGTTCTCCCATACCCATAAAAACTAAATTCGTTACATGTTCTCCTCTTTGTTGTAATATTTCTGCAAAATGAATTACTTGAGATACAATATGTTCAGCTTTTAGATTTGTTTCAAATCCCATTTGACCTGTTGCACAAAACACACATCCCATTGCACAACCAATTTGAGTAGAAACACAAATGGTAGAACGTGGATGACCTCCAATTTTGGATGGATCATATTGCATCAAAACAGTTTCTACAGAATTATTATTTGTTAGATTTAGCAATAATTTTGTCGTATCCCCATCATCACTTACAATACGATGAGTTTCTTTTGCAGAACCAATTGTATAACCTGCAGTAGTCAAGTCCTCTCTTAGTTTTTTTGGGAGTTGTGGGATATCATTGAGATCCTTTGGAAATTTATAATAAAGTGGAAGTAAGATTTGATCTGCTCGATACCGAGGATACCCCATATCCATTACAAGTTGTTCCATCTCTTCTGGAAGTAATCGATAAAGATCTGTCATGATGTATTACAGATTCAGGTAGGATATTTCATAATTTAATGATTCTATTATGATGGAATCAAAAATAATGAAAAGATGGAGAAAGAGGTATTACTCTTCTTTTGGATCAAAATCATCAGATTCGATTTCTACGGTAGCCTCTGCCTCAGGTGTTTCTACTGTAGCCTCTGCCTCAGACTTTTTTGTCTTTTTAGTAGTTGCTTTCTTAGTTGCCTTTTTGGTAGTCTTTTTCTCAGCTTCTTCAGGATCCACTACACCTGCTTCTGCTAGAGCAAAGATTACTTCTTCTTCAGGATGATGAGGACTATCCACCATTCTGGCGATTCGTTTCTTGCCTGATTTCTTAAAGTAGATTCTATAGGTACTTGTATGTGCAACTACATTTCCACCGATTGGTCTAGTTGGATCTCCAAAGAAGACATCAGGAGATGCCATAACTTGGTTGGTTGCAAGTGCAGCACAGTTGTATGTTTCTGCAATTCTAGACAACAAATGAACAAAGTGATTTAGTTTTTGTTGTCTTACAGATAATGTTCCCCTTCCAAGATATTCAGCACGGAATAGACCAACTGCAGAATCTGCAACAATTAGTTTAACATTGTTTTCTTCAATTACAGGGCCAGCTTCTTCTAAAATTAATATTTGGTGTGAGCTGTTATATGCACGAGCTACTATGATATTGTCTAAAACTTTTTCAGGATCCATATCATGTGCTTTAGCAATAGATACAATTCTTTCAGGTCTGAAAGTGTTTTCAGTGTCAATGTATAAGACTGAGCCTTCAAGACCACCTTCTTCTTTGCTTTTTTGAACCATCACAGACATGGTATGTGCAAATTGTGTTTTACCACAACCAAACTCACCATAAACTTCTGTTAAAGCTTGAGTCTCAATACCACCATCAAACAAAGTATCAAGACAATTAGTACCAGTTGTAATTCTACCAATATTTTGTCTGTGTTTGTAAATTTCAGTTGCACTTGTAAAATGATTGGCGATTAATCCACCATCAACTAAATGTTGTCGGGCTTTATTGACAATTTTTTCAGCAGTATCCTTTTCCATTCCAGTAATAGATGCAATTTCAACAGGACCTCTAACGATGAGGTCCATGACGTTGTGGACACCTGCATCGGATAATTTTCTTGTAGTTACAGGACCTACGCCCTCTAAACTATCTAATCTTAAATCTTCTACCATACCGTATAGTACGGTACCAGTACTTTATAAGGTTATTGTTTAAGAAATTGATCGTAAAATTATAAAATATTCTAAAATTGACTAACGTCTTTTTCTTCTTTGTCCAGGTTTGTTTTGACCAGGGTATCTACCTAGAACAAATCGTTTATTGTAGTTACTTTTGTTTCAAACACTAGAACTAGTACGTCCAATCTTTATACGTTTGACTTTACTGGATTGTCCTCGTAATTTACCTGCTTTGGTAAGTGAACCGTGTGTTGCCATGATTGGAATGAAGAATTAGTGAATTTATGTATTTGGATGACTACCAGTATTTGGCCTTTACAGTCTCTATGACTTTTTCGTGCTCCTTACTCTTTCTACGTGCATCTTTCTCCATAGCTCCAAGTGGAATACCTCCAAGGGATCTTGCCAGTACATTAAAGGCATATCTTTGTGGACCTTTTGAACCAGTCTTTGTCATGAATTTTTGAATAC
>DAOWGL010000097.1 GCA_030637455.1 Candidatus Nitrosopumilus sp.
GGATCAATTTTCACTCCAATATTTTCTGAAACATCATCTAAAGTTTTTTGAAAAGAAGAATAACCGTTTGAAAGTAGTTCTGTAATTATTTTTGAACGTTTTGATTTTGAACCAAATACTTGTTTTGAGAATCTACCTCTCCACCCCTTTTCATTAAAATCTGGAAATGCTGCACGATCTTGTTTAAATTTCCTCATTCCAAATGTTTCTGGAATTGCTCCACGAAGTGAGATATAATCAGTTAGTTCTGATCTTTCTCTAGATCCTATTTCTTGAAATTGCGAATTATAAACATAAACATGAAACCCCTCATTGCCAGAAAAGTATACTTGAATATTTTCTTTAGTTATTGCAAGATCATCAATTAGAACTTGAGATAATTTTTCTACTTCAATTTTTGAAGCATCAATACAATTTTTGCAAGGTAAAGATTTCTTTTCTAACTTTGATGAATTACATTTTAAGCATTTATTGGAATTTTTTGAAACTTCATTACATTCATTACAAATTGATACAGTGTGCCCCTCTCTACACGATAAATTAAGATCTTTTGCGTCAATATCAAAAATCAGATCAGCCTCTTTCCAATCTTTTTCGTTCATTGGTAAATTTGGAAATGTATAGTATGCATTAGAACAATAAACATCAGATGGAATATTTTGCATTAACATTAGATGTAATTCCTTATCATCTTTAATGGGAATATGTCTAGTCATTCCTGAATTAAATTTCTGATATCCAAATTCTCTTTCAGATGTTCTCTCTGGAACTTTGATTAGATCAAAATGATTAAAATAATATTTTTTAAATGAATCTTCTAAAAATTGTAAATCTGCTTCTTGCATTATTTTTTCTTCCTTCCAAATTGTAAAGGATTAATGATGTTATCACATTCAGGTATCGCAAAACACAAACTTTGAGTTTTTAATTTCTCACATGAAGGACAAGAGTATTGAGTTCCACTACCTGAAGTTCCTGCTAAGTGATTTAGTTGATACAATGTAACACGTGGGTTGTAATCAGGGGCATTTTTGAATAGCGGTGCAACTTGTTGTACTGTTTGTCCTTTTGATAAAAGAAAAGTTGCAAGCATAAATCTTCCAGAATGTGGAAGATTTTCACCCTTTTCAAGAATTTCAATTGCATGTTTTATGCAAGGTGGATATTCTCCAGTAGATACAGTATATGTTGTAAATTTTTTTGATAATGAAACTAGTTTGCTAACTGAATTTTCAAATCCAGGAATCATTGTTGGTGTTTTTGCATTAATAATTTTTGAATTGATATATGTTCCTAATTCTTTTCTAATCAATCTAACTGTTTCATGTGGTGAAAGAAACACTTGACCATTTTCCACATGTCTATTAATTAGCTTCCATTCTCTTTCATGAAAATTAATAGAGTGCTTTAGATAATCTGAAACTGGAATTATAAAATAATTATCAGATTTTTCAACTTGTACTGAAAAAAGATCATCAATTACTCTAATTGCAAGTTGGTTTTTTGATTCATCTGATATGTTTGCAAGATCTTTTTCTAAATATTTTTCTGCCCTTCTTGCCTCAGCTAGTGCAAATCTTTTGATCAGAGTATGCATTCCACTTAATTTCAATAGAACAATTGCTAAAAGAAAGGAAAAAACTTCTCTTGGAAGGGCAGCTTCTTTTGAAACATGATCTCCATCTAAGTCAGATTTGTAGATTTTACCATCTGCTGCAACTAAAATCCGATCATATGCCTTCTCAATTAGCTGTTTTAGATCAGGATCTGACCCAAACTGCTCAAGTGAAAATCCCTGATCTTTAAGATATTGACCAGCATCTGCTAGGAATGGATATTTTGCAATTTCATCTTGTCCAAGTGCTAGCATGAAAGTAATTTACGGAGTTTACTTAAAAATCTGATTTTTTGAATTTTGACGCTGGTTTAAATTATGTTTTAAGAAAATACACACATGCAGATCGGATGTCATGTTTCAATATCTGGGTCCATTGACAAATCAGTAGATAATGCAGTTGAGAGAGAATGCTCTGCATTTCAAATTTTCACTAGAAACCCAAGAGGCTGGCATGCAAAAGAGCTCACTAAAGAAAATATTGATAGTTTCAAATCAAAATTAAAGGCAAGTAAAATTGATAGATTCGCAACTTGTGCACATATGCCATATTTGCCAAATCTTGCTAGTCCAAAAGATGATGGATTTCAAAAATCAGTAAGAATATTGGGAGATGAGATTGAAAGATGTGCACAATTAGGAATTCCATATTTAGTAACTCATCTTGGTAGTCATTTAGGAACAGGTGATGAGGCAGGAATTAAAAAATTGGTTGAAGGGCTAACTAAAGCTGCAAAAGCAAAAAATGATGTAATGATATTATTAGAAAATACTGCAGGACAAAAAAATTCTGTTGGTTCTGATTTTAAACAGTTGGGA
>DAOWGL010000010.1 GCA_030637455.1 Candidatus Nitrosopumilus sp.
CTCAATAGGACATCCTTCAGAAACTATTGCATTAACAAAAATTTTAGAATCAAATTCTATCAAAGATATCGGCCAACATAAAACAATGGTGATAAGTACTGGAAAAGATGCAAGTAATGATAATCTTGGAAATTCATTTTCTTCACTTTGGAATTGCTCTAACGCAATCAAAAAAGATGGTCTTGCTATTTTAGTTGCTGAATGTAAAGGTGGTTTAGGTTCTGATGCACTTCAACAATACATTGAAGATAGATTGACTATAGAACAATTATTAAATCCCACAAAATACATTGACGGAATGGAGAATTTATTATTTCTTTCAGAAATACAAAAGAATTTCCAAATAGGACTAGTATCAATTTTACCTGAATTTTATGCTAAGAAATTAAATATGATTTCTATGCAGGGGATAAAATATTCTATGGATTATATTTTAAAAACCCAGGGACCACGCCAAAAAGTTGCAGTAGTTACTGATGGTGCAAGATTATTGTTAAGGTAGCAAACCTGACAAAAATCCTGATGGTAAAGGTGCACATAAAACTGCCAAAACAATAATTCCAAGATATGCAAGTTTTCTATTTCTTGATAGTGGTGAAACATCATCTAATGGAGATGCGCTAGGATTTCTTGAACTCATAAACAAAATTAAAAGTGCCATTAACCAAAAATTTAACAAAACAAGAATTGCCATACTTCCATAAGTTGCATATTTGTGAAGTTTAACTCCAAGTAATGTTCTTGCCATGTGTCCACCATCCAATTGCCATGCAGGCAACAAATTCAAAAATGTAATTAAGAATCCAATCCACGCCGCAAACATTACTGGTGTCATGTATACTGTATTTCCATATACGTCTCCTTTACCAAACATTGCCAAACTAGCAGTCATTAACAATGGTTCTCCCATACCCCATTCACTTAACCTCGTATCATCAAATACCCCTTCAGATAATTCTTGATCTAGAACTGGTGCTGTATATGCTGCAAACATTGAAACTATTATTGCAATTACTAACCCTGCAATAGGCCCTGCAATGGCAACATCAAATAAAATTTCTCTATTGATCGTCAATCCCTTTGATTGAATAAAAGCTCCAAATGTTGGGATTCCAATTACTGGCAGTCCTGGAATGAAATATGGCCATGTTGTTTTTAGACCGTGTGCTTTTGCAGCAATAATATGACCAAGTTCATGAATTCCTAAAATCCCTAATAATGATAGTGTATACACTGCTGCCATTTCTAGGGGATCTCCAATCTCTACAATCGAATTTGCCCATGATGTCCTGTAATATCCGTCAACCATTACAAATGAAATTACAATTGCAAACAAAATTCTAGGGGTCCATGTAGAACTTAGCCATTTTCTCTGTTTTCTTGGAGGGAATTTCTGAATGATAACATATAGTCCTCCCTCTTCCATCTTTTCTAATTTGCAAACATATCTCATATCTTCTAATTTTCTTGCTAATCCTTCAAATTTTGACTTGAAATCAATATCTTCAATTTTAAATTCTAATGAAAATTCAGTTTTAGTGAAATCACTGACCTGAAATATGGAGTTAACTAATGAAATAATATTTTCTTGTGAGGGATCCTCCATCTGTCTAATACTGGATTTTTCCATTAAATGGTCTTTTGGTTTAAAATTAAATATTGATAAAACTATACCTCATCATGCAAGTAATCCTAAAACAATTAGGGGATTGTAATATTCGAAGAGCTGGACCAAGCGATCTAATTTCTGTAATGGAAATTAATCTAAAAACTCTACCTGAACATTATTCAGATTATTTCTACGAAAGTTTACTTGCTGAGTTACCTGAGGCTTTCATTATTGCTGAAATTGGAGGCAAACATGTTGGATACATTATGTGTAAAACTGAATTTGGCTTTTCAAATTTTAAGAAATTAGGTTTTGTAAAAAAAGGTCATGTTGTATCTATTGCAGTAGTTGAAGAACATCGAAGAAAAGGAATAGGAAATGCACTAGTAGAAGAATCTGTCAATGGTGTAAAGTTAAGAAAATGTGATGAATTCTATTTAGAAGTAAGATGTAGTAATACTGATGCTGTTAGATTGTATGAGAAAATGGGATTTGTAATTAGACAACAATTAAACGCCTATTATCGAGATGGCGAGGATGCATATCTTATGGCAATTGAATTGACTTAGTTCAAACCAATAAATAACTCACAAAAAATTCTTCGCCATGGACAAACGAAAGGGAATGGGTATTACCATTTTTGTTTTATGTATCGGCGGTTTTTTCCTTTATGCATATTTGTTAATGCTTTCTGAATGGAGTCCTATTGTACTACAACTATCTGTTCTAATGATTGCAGGAGGAATTTTAGGAGTAATTGCTTGGATTGGATATGTAATGGCCACAACAAAACCTTCACCAGCTTCTATTACTTCTGAAGATTAGATTATTTAGAAATTTTAACATCTACAACTGTTTGATAATATCTTGGACCGACAGGTCTGACAATTTTTGAATGTAATATTTCTGATTTTACTGGAGTGACTTTAAGATAATGTTCTTCTGAAAGTTTCCCAGCTTCTGTTTTTTTATCTGCATGAATATGTGAATAATAATGAATGATACCTCCATCCTTAGTTGTGTCTATTGCTGAATCTAAAAATTCATCTGATCTTTCAGGTAATAACATCAATGTTCGATCTGATTTGTTGATCAACTGCTCTTTGATGATTTCTGACGCATCTCCATTAATTGAAATTATATTTCCAACAAGTTTGTTTAACCCAATATTTGTTTCACATAATTTTGAAGCGACAGGATTGATATCAAGACTATATACCGTACACTTTTTCTTCTTTGCAGCCATTATTGAAAACATTCCAATACCTGCAAACATGTTAGTCATTACCTCACCATTTTGAACCAAATTGGCAATTCTTCCTCTTTCAGTAGACAGTCTAGGGGAAAAAAATGCATTTTTAACATCTACTGTAAATCTACATCCAAATTCCTTGTATTCTGTTTCTGTATTGTCTTCTCCGGCAAGTATTTCTAAATCCCTTGTTCGAAAATCCCCACTTACAGCAGAGGCTTGATAAAATACACTTCTTACAATTTTTACATCATCTAACAATGCTTTTCCAATAATTTTCTTTTTTGAGAGAAGTGAATCTGGAATCCTCACAATAATTATTTCACCTATCTGATCAAAAGCAGAAATTAATTCATTACTTTCTTTCTCTGAAAGCACATTTTCCAGTGCTTTTTTCAACATTCGAGTCAATGTTTATAGTAGAAATTTCCACTTGTTTTTTGATCTTTATCTAATCTACTTTCTAGTTTATTTACACGCGGTCTTAGACTTTTCTCGTCTCTTCTAAATGACATGTCTAATGATTTGAGAAATCTATTCATTGCATCAGGCTTTGGCATTGGTGATGTAGCAATCCCTGCAGAACCTGATTCCCCTTCAAATATTATCATTGAATCTGAAACCAAATCCATTAATTGTAAATCGTGATCAATAATAATTGCAGATTTTCCAAACGAGCGTACAAACTTTTGTAAAAATTTTGCTACTGCGATTCTATCTTCTACATCTAAAAAGGCTGAAGGTTCATCTAATGCATACAAATCAACTTTTTGTAATAGACATGTTGCAACAGCCACTTTTTGTAATTCCCCTCCAGAAAGTTTTTTGATGGATTTATTATACAGTTTCTTAATTTTTAACGGATCCAGAATTTGTTCTTCTTCCATACTTCCTTCAACTTGACCTTCATTTGCTTGGTCTAATACGGAAATAACTTCTACATCAAGATCATTTTGGAGATATTGTGGCTTGTATGCTATTTTGATTTTTTTATTAATACTGCCAGAATCTGGTTTTTCAACTCCTGCAATCATTTTCATTAGAGTTGTTTTACCAAGGGCATTAGCTCCCATTATCCCTAAAACCTCTCCTTTTCTTACTCTTCCAGGCTCAATTGTTACTGAAAATGACGGATATTTTTTCTCTAGTTTTGGATATGTGAGAATATCGCTTCCTTCTTGAAAAATGTCAGTCGATGAAGATGATACATCAAAAGAAAATTTCTTATCTCTAAATCTTACATTTTCATTTGGTAAATATCCATCAAGAAAAACATTGATTCCAACTTTGGTAGATAAAATACCTGAAACAATTCCATATGCTGTAGGTTCACCATATAATATTTCGATATAATCGCTCAGAAAATCTAACAATGTTAAATCATGTTCTACTACCATTACACTTTTTCCAATTTCAGCTAAGTTTTGTACTACTCTTGCTACACGAATTCTTTGGAAAACATCGTTGTATGAAGATGGTTCATCAAAAAAGTAAAATTCTGTATCTTTAGATGCTGCTGCTGCAACTGCAATTCTTTGTAATTCACCGCCACTTAGTTCTTTCAAACTTTGTTCCATTGAGTTTTCTAGCCCTAATGTTTTGATTAATTCTCTTGATACTCCCCGTTCATCATATTTATCAAGTAATTCTTTTCCTGTTCCATCAAATGCTTGAGCGAGACGATGTACTTGTTGTGGTTTTATTGAAGCTCTAATTTGTTTTTGTTCAATCTTTTCAAAATGTTGTTTAAGTTCTGTTCCACTGTAATGTTTTAAAATCTCATCCCATTCAGGTGGGTTTTCATATCTTCCAAGATTTGGTTTTATATTTCCTGATAGTATGTTTACTACAGTACTTTTTCCCATTCCATTTCTTCCTAACAGTCCAACAACTTCTCCTTTCTTTGGAGTGGGTAGTTTGAATAGTCGAAATGAATTGGGACCATATTGATGAATTTTATCTGTA
>DAOWGL010000032.1 GCA_030637455.1 Candidatus Nitrosopumilus sp.
ACAATTGTAAAACGTTCAATCAGTTTCCTCTTAACTAATCGTTTGATTCTTGAATACACTACAGATGAATTAACATTGATTTTTTTTGATAAACGAGGAACTGAAATTGAAGCATCATTGGATAATTCTGATAAAATTTGTAAATCTAAGTCATCTACTTTTGCCGTCTAAAACACCTGAGTCGATCTAGTTTTCTGGATCTTATAAAGTTATTATTGTAAAAATTGCAATAAATTCTCTAAATCTTGCCTTTTTTGTATAACATCTCTGCCAACAAAACTGCTCCTTTTGCTGAACCCATTTTTTTGTTGTGAGAAAACAACATGTATTTCAAACCGTTATCAAATAATTCTTCAGTTTCAACTCTTCCAATTGTTGTAGTCATTCCATCTCCAACACTCCTTTCCATTCTTGGTTGAGGTCTAGTTGGATCTTCATGAAATGCATAGTATTTTTCAGGAGCAGATGGTAACCCAGCTACTGAGATGTCTTTGTTACATTGATCATAGGTCTCTTTTGCTTTTGCAGGATCAATTTTTTCTGTAGTCTCAACAAAAACTGATTCTGTATGTCCATCTATTACGGGAACTCTGGTACAAGTACAACTAATTCTAATATCTGCATCTTTAATTTTTCCATCTACTATCTTGCCTAAAATTTTCCTTGTTTCTAATCTTACTTTACCTTCTTCTTTTGGAATATATGGAATAATATTATCAGTAATTCCCATTGCTGACACTCCAGATTTTCCACCTCCAGATATTGCTTGCATTGAAGTCATCATGACTTTTTTTGCACCATATTTTTCAAGTAATGGTTTTAATGTAATTGCTAAACCTGTTGTAGTACAATTTGGTAATGGAGCTACCCAACCTTTCCAATTTCTATTCTTTTTTTGAGTCTCAAGTAATTCTATTTGTTCATCATTAATTCCTGGAATTAGTATCGGTACATCATCTTCGTATCTATAAGCAGAACTTGTAGAGACAACTGGTAAATCTGCAGCCATCTTAGTTTCTATATCTCTAGCTGCTTCTGATTCTACTGCTGAAAATATTAAATCCAATTGAGAAACATCTAACTCATCAACTGATTTTACTGTCATTTCTTTGATGTATTCTGGGATTTCACCACCTACATCCCATGCTACAATTCCACTTGCATCTTTAATTGAATCCAGATATTTTTTTCCTGCTGAACGTGAAGATGCTGCAATCTGAGTAACTTCAAACCATGGATGATTATTTAATGACTGAACAAATTCCTGACCGACAGAACCTGTAACTCCAATAATTGCCACTCTTTTTTTACTCATATTTTGAATATTGATCGCTTTCAACTAATAATCGTTTTCTGGATTACCAAAACATACTAAATCAGCCAATTCTATTTGGAACTGTGAAAATACGAACAAGATCCTCGATCATTAACCATATACCGGTGGTTCATGGGGGACGAAATCCTTCACAAAGCATTGATTCACGAATCATTGATTTTAGCTCAAATGTATCACCTACAGGTACTCCATTAACTGTAAAAAAATTTCTTAAAAAAAATATTGAAAATATCAAACACTATCCAGACTCTAGTTCATCAACGGTGATTTCAAGCCTAAAAAAATACACAAAATTAGAAAAATCAAATTTAATAGTCGGAAATGGAGCAATTGAAATTCTTTATAATTTCTGTTTTGCATTTTTATCTAAAAAAACTAAAGTGTTGATTCCAATTCCAACTTTTCAAGAATATGAAACAGCAGCTAAACTCAATGAATGTCAAATTTCATATTTTAAAACAATGAATTTGTCTGAAAATCTTGATATTTTTATTTCAAAAATTCCAAAAAATGGATGTGTATTCATTTGTAATCCAAATAATCCAACCGGACAATTGTTATCAAAAAATCAATTACTTCAAATAATTAAAAAAGCAAAAAAACTATCTACAATTGTATTTTTAGATGAATGTTTTATAGAAATGGTTCCAGAATCAAATGAATCAATAATATCATATGTTAAAAATTACAAGAATCTTTTTGTTTTACGTTCATTAACTAAATCATTTGCATTACCTGGAATTCGTATTGGATATGCAGCAGGCTCAAAAGAAATTGTTGATATTTTAAAAAAAATACAAATACCCTGGAGTGTAAATTCGTTAGCTCAAGATGCAGCAAACATTGTCCTTAAAAATAAATCTCACCTTGTTAAATCAAATTCTGTAATTAAAAAAGAATTAATTTTCTTGACAAATAAAATTAATAAATTAAATGGATTTGATTGTGATGATTCTTCAACAAATTTTATTTTAATAAAAACAAAAAAAGATTCAACTCAATTACAAAAGAAATTACTTGGACACAAAATTTTGATTAGAGACTGTAAAAATTTTAGAGGCTTAGACAATCATCATATTAGAATTGCTGTTAAATCTCATAAGGACAATCTAAAACTTGTAAATGTATTGGAGAAAATAAAATGAAATCTTTGATGATTCAAGGTACTTCTTCTGGAGCTGGAAAAACAACGTTAGTGGCAGCGCTTTGCAGAATTTTTTCTGATAAAGGTTACAGTGTTGCACCTTACAAATCTCAAAATATGTCCAATTTTGCATATGTTACGCCTGAATTTGAGATTTCTCGTGCTCAGGCAATTCAGGCTATTGGTTCAAGATGTGAAATTACTCCTGATCTAAATCCAATTTTACTAAAACCAATAGGCAACTACAACAGTATTGTATATCTAAATGGAAAACGATACAAGAAAATGCACGCAAAAGAATACTATGAAAAATTTGTAAATCATAAAGGAATTGATGTTGCAGTAAAATCTCTTAAAACTTTGCAAAAAAACTATGATTTAGTTATTTTAGAAGGTGCAGGCTCTCCGGCTGAAATTAATTTACAAAAATTTGATATTGCAAACATGAAAATTGCTCACAAAGCAAATGCTTCTGTATTATTGGTTTCAGATATTGACAGAGGCGGTTCTTTTGCAAGCCTTGTTGGAACGATGGCTTTAATTGAAAAAAAATATCAAAAACTTGTAAAAGGTTTCATCTTTAACAAATTTAGAGGAGATTTAGACGTACTAAAACCTGGATTTCAAAAACTCAAAAATATTACAAAAATACCTGTCCTGGGTACTATTCCATTAATTCCATTAGATTTACCTGAAGAGGATTCACTTAATGCCATTCCTAAAGATATTCAATGGACTAAGAGAAATATTTCAAAAATTGATGATGAATTAAATAAATTGGCAAAAACTGTCAAATCAAATATTGATATAAAATCTATAGAGAAGATGTTACAATGATCATTGAATCTATTTTTGTAATTGGATTAGCTATTTTACTTGATTTCAAATTTGGAGATCCTAAAAATAAATATCATCCTACAGCTTGGATTGGAACTTTAATTGCTAAACTTACTCCTCTAGCAAAAAATGAAAATCATACGATAGAAAAATTTGGTGGTGTCTGTGTTGTTACTATTACTTCTGGTTTAGTTGTTGTACTACTTTATGCATTGAATATTGGAATTACTTTGATAACTATTGATTATGTGCTACTGATTGTTTCTGTAATTGTTGGTGGGTTGTTATTAAAAACTACAATTGCCATTCATGGAATGGAAAAACATGCAAAATCTGTTATAAAATCTTTGGATGATGATAATCTAGATTTGGCAAGAACTCATCTGTCTATGATTGTTAAGCGAAATACCAAAAATTTAGACAAAAACCATGTACTTTCAGGCGTGCTTGAAAGTATAAGTGAAAATACAGTTGATGGAATCACTGGGCCATTATTCTATTATGCTCTTCTTGGATTACCTGGAGCATTTGTATATCGTGTAATTAACACTGCAGATTCAATGATTGGATACAAGACTGATATTTTCAAAAACGTTGGTTGGTTTGCAGCGACTTGCGACAGTATTCTAAATTACATTCCATCTAGACTAACAGGGATAATAATGATAATTTCTGCTGCAATTTTACAAAACAATTGGAAAGAATCCTACAAAATAATGATCAGAGATGGTAAAAAAACTGAAAGTCCTAATGCTGGATATCCTATGGCTGCTTTAGCTGGAGCTTTAGAAACAAAATTTGAAAAAATCAACCATTACAAACTAGGTGATGGTGAAATTATTCTAACAAAAGAACATGTACATTCTGCAATCTCCATAATGAAACTTACTTCTGTACTATTTTTTGGAATTGTTTCTGTTCCAATAATTTCTATTTTATCTATTCTAGGATGGTGGATGCATGTTTAAAGAAATTGGATCTGTTTTTTCATTTTTAACAATATTTCCGTCAACAAATGCTTCGTTAGATAATATTGCAAAATACATGTTCATGTTTCCTGTAGTTGGAATTGCTATTGGACTTTTAGTTGGTTCATTAGGTTTTGGATTATCTTTCATCTTAGAACCTTTGTTGGTTAGTTTGTTAGTTGTTGCATCTATTGCAATAGTTACTGGAATACATCATGCAGATGGTTTGGCTGATTTTGCAGATGGATTGATGGTAAAAGGATCAAAAGATAAAAAACTCAAAGCTATGAAAGATCTTTCTACTGGTTCAGCAGGTATTGTCACTATTGTATTATACCTTATTGGTTTGATAATTACTATTTCTCTTACAAGTGGATTTGATTTGTTTAAGGCAATTTTAATTAGTGAAATTTTAGCAAAGTTTTCAATGGTTTTGATGGCTAGCTTAGGCAAATCAGCTTCATTAGGCTCAAATTCCCCTTTTGTTAAATTTATGAAAGATAAGAAAAAACTCACTGCAGCATTTCTTATCATGCTTATTCCTGTAATTGTAATTGGTGAAACAACAGGCTTGATAATGCTTGGTGTAACTATTGTTTTGACTATATTCCTCTTGGTTTTGTCAACTCGTAGTTTTGGTGGAATTACTGGTGATGTACTGGGAGCTACTAACGAATTTACTCGATTAGCTTCTTTGATGGTGTTTGTTTCAATATGATTGGTCTTGTAATGGCTGGTGGTAAAGGTACTAGAATGAATTTGGATGATGAAAAATTATTACTCAAATTTAAAAAACCTGTAATTCTTCATGTAATTGATTCATTAAAAAATTCAAACTCTTTTTCAAAAATTCTAGCCGTTACTAGTTGTAATTCTCCAAAGACAAAAAAATTACTAGAAGAAAATGATATTGAAACTTTTGATACATCTGGAATTGGTTATGTGGAAGATCTAAATTCAACATTAAAAATCATCAATGATCATGTTTTAGTTACATCTGGTGATTTGCCTTTACTTGATGAAGAAATAATCAAAAAAATTATCAATCAATTTGATCCTAAAAAAACTTGGACTAGTATTCTTGTAACTAACAAACTCTTAACCACTCTTGGTTTAGAGTCTGATTTCTCTGTTGATTTTGATGGTCAAATATGTCATTACACTGGAATTTCTTTGGTAAATTCAGAAAGAATTTCTTCTCTAGAAAATTTGGATGAAAATTATATCAT
>DAOWGL010000135.1 GCA_030637455.1 Candidatus Nitrosopumilus sp.
AAACTATCCAAATACATTACATCTACTTTGACATCTTTGTAGTCCCTACGTATCATTTGACAAAGTTCATTCAGATACAGAGATTTTTCTTTATTTTGGTATAGCGTTTCAATTATTTCAAATAGATTAATTCCGATAATTTTAGGGTGATTGGCAGTCAATGAATAATGTGAGAATATTGTCAATATAGGAATATTGATTCTCAAAAAAAGTTTAGAGTTTTCTAATCCAAACAGTCACAACTGTAGATAATTCCAACATACGTTGCAATTCAGTCTTCAACTTGGAAAATACGTAAACTATATTCACAAGAATAAAACAAATTAAAGAAATGACTTGTAAATGTGAGAATCATTTAGAGCAATTTACTTGCTCAGGCATCGATTGTAAAGTATGTGTGTTAAGTGAGGAAAATTTTATTGAAAATCCAGAAGCACCTGAAGAGAGGTACTGTCTTGATTGTGCAAAGAAAAAAGCAGGATTTACCGAGCAAGAGCTAGGGCAGTTAATGATGGCAAACCAAAAAAAGGATTTTGGTTGTGGCGATAAATGTTAGAACCGCATCAATTGTTATAATATACCATATTCACAAAGCATGAATGGGAATGCCTGAATTTGACATCATAATAGAGAAACTCTTGGAACAAAGAAATTTTTATCTAAATACATTGAAACATTTGGAGTTTGGACTAGCAATGGATCCTTCTGAAGATGAAATTAAAAACATAGAAAAACTACAAACAACCACTATCGAGCAAATAAAAAAAATAGAACAAGAAATTGCTTTTCTAACATCTAAAAATGATAAAAAAATACAATGAGTTTATCAAACCCTCCTTATTGTGAAAATTTATGCTAGATGAATTAGTAAAGAATCTGGTGGATGTAAAACAGAGTTTTGCTAAAAATTATTCTGGGAATGCGCATATTCAAGAGGTAATTCCATCATTAGTTTCAGAGAAATTCCAATTACATTCTCAAATTTTACAGCAACTTCATGATTTCGCTCTCAAAAATCCCATTTACTTTAATCACTATGAAGAAGATGTTGAAGGAACTATGTGTACCGTCTATGAGGGGGACATTAACGAATATTGGTTAAACAGTATCAAACACGGTTCAAGTTGTCAGCCATTTTATCCAACATGGATAATGTCTGCATATGTGATGACAAGTATTGCAAAAGAACTAGGGTATTCTGAATTAGTTGATATTGGTTCAGGGGATGGACGAATTGCATTTTGTGGCAATGTAATTGGTATGGATTCACACAGTATTGAAATTGATGATATTCTAGTTGAATTACAAAAAACAATTAGTACATCTACTCATCGAAATTTTAATCCAATATGCCATGATGCATTAGAGTTTGATTATTCAAAATTAAATTTAAAAAAACCAATATTTTTCATTGGAGGTCTTGCTCAAATGGGGGGTGATGTTTTAGCTACAAGCATTATTGATAGGATTAATTCTATTGAAAATTTGAGAAAAGACACTGGAATTGTATTTGCAGGAACAAATACCAAACGTCAACTATCTGGAAATTTAGAAAATGGGGGATGGAGTGCCTTAATTGAAAAACATAATCTAAAAGTTATTGATACTGTTTCATTGCCTACAATTTGGACTTTTGATCAAGATGTTGAAACGCCGTACATTTTTACAGAATTCAAATAACTTGAAAAAAATAATTTCCATCACTAATCCCACATTTTGAAATTTTTACGCTTTTTCCTATTTCGGGAGTAACTGAGATTTTGGCCATTATCTTAATCGTATTTTCAAACTCTACTATGCAGAAATACTGGTCATTTTGCCTAGAAAATTCCATAATTTTACCTTCAAAATCACCTTCTTTTAGATGCACATTTCCAAAACAATGGCTGCAAATCTCTGATGGAGGCCAGACAATTTTTTTACATTCATCACATTCAGGAATACAAAATTCACCTTCAGTTAATTTATCTTCAAAACTCATTTCTCTAATACCAATACAGTTGAAGATGTTGCAGCAGCTGACATGTTGTGAATCAATCCTACTTGTGGATTTTCTGTTTGTCTATTTCCTGTATTTGATTGAAGTTGTTGTGTGATTTCAATAGTTTGTGCAATTCCAGTAGCTCCTAGAGGATGTCCAGTACCAATTAAACCCCCTCTTGGATTAATTTTAAAATTATTTGTCTCGTGTAATTCTTTAACCATATCGGTTCCTTTTCCATCCTTTGAAAACCCTAAAGATTCTAGTGCCATTGGCTCACAAACAGAAAATGCATCGTGAATTTCTGCAACATCAATATTTTCAATTTTTTTATCTGCCATTTTTAGTGCTGCTTGGCCTGCAAGTTTTGTAGATTCCATTGAACTAAATGAAATATTCTTTGTAAATCCAGCTGAAATTGTTTTTTGACCAATTCCAGTAATCCAAACAGGGTTTTCTGATAGTTGTTTAACTTTTTCTTCTGAACCAAGAATTATCGATGCACTACCAGTACAAGGCCTGGAACAATCAAGTAATCTTAGATCATCTGTTAGTTTTTTAGAATTCAAGACGTCTTCTATTGAATATGTTTTGTGGGATAATGCATTTGGATTCTCTTTTGCTTGTTTATGATTTTTAACTGATACTATAGCTAACCGTTCATCAGAAATTCCATATTCTCGTTTGTATGATTTTGCAAATATGGATGCCCAAATATTGGGTGTTTGTATTCCCCTCGGGAATTATCCCATTCTAAAATTTGTC
>DAOWGL010000154.1 GCA_030637455.1 Candidatus Nitrosopumilus sp.
GATTATCTGGATTTTTTAGTGGACTAGAAGTTGCCCTGGTCGGCGTAAGGAAATCCAAAGTTGTTCAACTATTCAATGAAGGCAAGAAAGGATCAAAAGCACTTCACAAATTGAAAATGAATCCTAGCTGGATGATGTCTAGTGTAAATCTTGGAAATAATTTAGTAAACGTAGGAGCATCAGCACTTGCAACAAGTCTTGCTATCCGATTGTTTGGAGATGATGGATTAGGAATAGCCGTTGGAATAATGACATTTTTAATTCTAGTGTTTGGAGAGATTACTCCAAAAACATATTGTAATGCAAATTCAACAAAAATTGCATTAAGATATGCTCCAGTTTTACTTGCATTTAGCTACGTGTTCTATCCAGTAGTGAAATTTTTTGAGATTATTACCATAGGAGTGGTAAAAATGACTGGAAGTAGTTCTACACCACCTCCAATCACTGAAGAAGAAATTAAAGGAGTAATTGATCAAGGGTTGGAAGAAAAAGCATTAGAAAAAGATGAAATGGAATTAGTTCATGGTGCTTTGAAATTTGATGATACTGTAATTCGTTCAGTGATGACCCCTAGAACAAAGATGTTTACATTAAATGCAAAAATGTTACTTTTTGAAGCACTGCCTCAAATTAATCAAAGAGGACATTCAAGAATTCCAATTTACGGGGATACTAGTGACGATATTGTTGGATTTATTCATGTAAGGGATGTCCTCAAGGAATTAGAAAGAGACAACAAAATGACAAGTCTTGAAAAAATTGCAAGAGAACCTGTATTTGCATCTCAAGAAAAAATGGTTAGTGCTTTGTTAAAAGAAATGAAAGGGCGAAAAACACACATGGCAATTGTAGTTGATGAACATGGGGGTGTAGAAGGGTTGGTTACTTTAGAAGATCTTCTAGAAGAAATAGTTGGAGAGATTGAAGATGAAACAGATTTGACAAGACAAGCAGGGTTTGAAAGAATTGATCAAGACACAATCATTACAAATGGAGATATTGAAATTGATAAAATTAATGAAATTTTTAAAACCAAAGTTCCAGAAGGTGATGACTATGCATCACTTAACGGACTATTACATGAAAGATTGCAAGACATCCCACAAGAAGGGGATAAAGTAGAAGTGGATGAATTAAGAATAATTATAGAAAAAGTTTCAAAAAATATTCCCAATAAAATAAGGATTGAAAAAATTAAAACTAATCCTTTTTAGCAAAGTGTTCCTGTAGTTTTTGTTTCTTTTCTTTCATATTGAATATCGATTCAGTATGTGCAAATGCCTCTTTGTAAGATTTTTCAAAAAGCATAGCTTGTAGCAACATGTGATTTTCTGGAATCACAATTCCAGTCTGATCATCTGAATACATCATTTGGACAGTATCTCCAATGGAGGTAGTCATATTTGCATGAATATGGATCATGTTGGTATCAGTGAAATTAAAGCCCATAGTTTGAGCATAATCTCTAACATCCTTAGTTCCCTTTGCTGTCCATAGTGTTGCAACCCCAAATTCATTTGTAAACACATCATGAATTTCAGAAGGTTTTGGTGCGGTGTCTCTGAATCTAATATCCATTATGTGTAAGTGCATTTGTCTAGTAGGAACCTTGATTGCACGAACGTACAATGGTGCATCTTTTCCAAAATACAGTTTAACATCATCACCATGATGGGGTTTTTCAGTCATTTCTATTGTGTCTGAAACTTTTTTCTCAGTTTGTTCAAGGTCTGCCCATCTTCTTACTAGAGTAACATCAAATCTAACTAATTGATCACCAAATTTGTCTCGTAATGGTTCCAAAATTCTCCCCATTCCAGTAACATTACAACTACCTTGCATCACATGGTATTTTCCTAATGCTTGATCATAATTTGCCCTTGAATTAAATAATAATTCAGATACTGCTTCTGCACCTGTTGTAGATTCCCCACCTTGATAAATTGCAGGGATGTTTTTTGGCTCATATAGGTTTTTTTTATTTTTGTAACCATGTCCTCCAGGTGCAGCATCAATAACTAAATCTGATTGATCCAACGCATCTTCAATAGAACCTGAAATTTTAAAATTTGAAAATGAATCTAATTTTGATTCAGGAACATAAACATTTAGTCCTTTAGAGATAGCCTCATCCACTTTATTATCTGGAGAGTATTTTCCTATGCCAACAACAGTAATTTCAGGATCATCTTTTAGAAATGAAGCAATTCTACTGCCAATGGAACCGTATCCATTAACAAAGACTTTCTTCATAAATTAGATACGTTAGACCCATTTATTTAGATTGCAATAAGCTTAAGTTAAAAAACTCCCTTAGATAGCATATGGGATTTTTTGAGAGATTCAAAAACACACAGACTATTCCAGTACAGCTATCAGTTGAGCACAAAAGATGTACCAACTGCAATCGCCTTTTATCAATACATACTAAGAAAGAAACATGTTATTCATGTGATAAACAAAAAACATCTTAGATTCTAAATTCCAATACTCCCGTTCTTATAGGAAGGGAATTAATGTATGGTATGTCATCAGACAGAAAAATGTACCCATGTGTATGTGCTGACTGCGGAAAAGATTCCGAAGTTCCTTTTGAACCAAAAGAGGGCAGACCAGTATATTGCAAAGAATGTTTACCAAAACACCAAAAGTAGAAAATTTAGATTAGTTTCGTTTGATTAATTTTAAACTGGATTATTTTTAATTATTCTTGTTTTTTTTCTAAATTCCAATAAACTTATGTTCAAAAATAAATTTGGATTTTTACCCTTCTATTGGAGATAAACACGCTTATGTTGATATAAAATTTCTAAAATTTATGGAATGTCTAGTTTGTGGAAAAAAGAAAAATGATTTTGAAGTATGGAATAATAAGATAGTCATCGCAGCAACATATGATTCAGAATTACAAGATCATAAAAATATCCGTAAAATGAATGCAGATTCGGTAATTTGTCATGACTGCATGCAATCAACAATCAACCAAGTAAATGAAAGTAGAAAATAAATCAATATTCATATGTCTTGAATAGTCACAATAAATCATGGTAAAATCATTGGGGGATTATAATAAAGAAAAATCATCATCGTCAGATTTAAAAAATATTACATGGACAAAGAAAAATCCAACAGATATAGAAAAACCAAGAAATAAGAATAAAAAGAAAATTTCACCAACAAATATCATCTACTCAAAAAATGATAAGCCATCCAAAGCAATTAAAAAAATTTACAAAATTGAAGAGGTTTCATCTGAGGAGAAAACAAAAAACAACATATCAGATAGAATGTTTGAAAAATCTTCTACGAATAATTCTAAAATAAAACCAAGTTTTAAAAGACCAGCAAGATGATCTAAACATCAATACTCTTAAGTTAACTACAAACTCAATGAAAATATGGATGAAGAAAAATTCTTTATTTGTAAGAATTGTGGAACAGAATTTCCATCAAAAGAAATAAGACTATACTGTAAAGTTTGTAAATCAAATTTAGACAAAACAGGAAATTTACCAAAAATATAATGTGTAAAACAATAATAATTCCATGATTTAATCAAAACCATGTCATCATTTATGAAAATCTCCATAGCCATAGTTGCAATTGCATTCATCATAGTGTTTGTAACCCTTTAATTCCAGAATTAACATCATCATACAATGGGATTTTTGTCAAATTTCAAAAAAGACATTCAATCATCTAAAAGAGAAAAAGCAGCTCAAATGAATGGGAAACAACTCAAAGAATTACTAAAGAAATTCAAAGAAGAGCGAGACAGAATTGAAAAAGAAACGGGAGTTAGACCCCAAATTGATGATAGTACACAAATGTTTATGCAAAAAATTCTAAATGTTTGGATAGATGAGGGTAAAAACATAGATGAAGAGAAGTTTTGGAAAGAGGTGGATCATTACAGACAATTTACTCACCCAGTAGAATATTATGAAATTAAGGGTTAGATCTTAGTTAGAAGATTAAATGCATCTTGAATTTATTGCTCAAAAAAATAGACTGAAAGAAAAAATTTCACGACGGAGTCATATATAATCATAAATTAGTCATTAACAATTTCAAAAATTATTTTTCTCTGAAAAAATAATACAAACTAACAATCTATAGATGAAAAAAAGGATTTAGAAATTGTTGTACAATACACACAAAGAGCGCATTCAAAACAATTTGTTTTTGTAGATGTTAAAATATTTGAAAAAGAACAAAACAAGAATAGTAATTTTAATCAAAATCACGGATACATTTCCAACACAAATATCAAAGTAACAATTACAGATGATGATAATTTAGAAAAATTCTCATCCACAAGAATTACAAACGACAAAGGGTTGTTTGAAACAAAATATCTCATTCCAGATAATTCAGGAATAGAAACATTAACAGTAACAATTAATGCTGAAAATAAAAATTCAAACTCATCAAAAATATTACAAGTGTTTGTTCCGGGTAATCTTTCAAACAATGGATAGAACAAAAGCCTAAATGTATCAAAAAAACCCTAAAAATAATTGATTCATGGTCCTTCTTTGGCAATTGGTGCAGGTATTGCATCTATAGTTATAGTAATTGCATTTTTAGGGTTTGAAAACATTTCAAATCAACCAGAGTTAGTTATTGAACCGGCTCCAATGATTCAACAAGCAGGACCTCCAAAAGTTACATTAAACACATTTTTGGCAAATGGTTCACCTATTCTTGGAAATGCCAATGCCCCGGTGACATTAATTGAATTTGGAGATTATCAGTGTCATTTTTGTAATGTTTTCTTTCATTCCACAGAAGATGATATTTTGAAAAATTATGTAGAAACAGGAAAGGTAAAGATGGTTTTCAAAGATTACAACATTATAGGCCCTGATTCAGTAAATGCATCTCACGGAGCACATTGTGCAAATGATCAAGGGCTATTTTGGGAATACCACGATATTTTGTACTCTAATTGGACTGGAGAGAATAACGGTTGGGCATCATCAGAGAACTTGGGAATATTTGCTCAAGAAATAGGATTAGACATGGATGTATGGTCAGAATGTATGTTAAACGGAATTCATTCACAAACAATTCTTGCAAGTAATGAAGATGCAAAAAGTTTGGAATTAACTGGAACTCCTGCATTTTTTGTGATTGGTCCTGATGGAAAAACAACAAGATTGTTTGGAGCACAACCATTTGAGGCATTTGAAAAAGTTTTTGAAAATGAACTAGAAAAATAGTATTTTGCGATCAGTCCATGAATAGATTGTCAAAAAAAATTACTAAAATTCCCTTCCTAGTTACTTAGAATTTACCCAATATCCTTATTAATGAAATTCCGAGAGCTAGCTTATGGCAGCTGGAATAGATGACATTGCAATATACATCCCAAGATTGTATATTGATGCAGCTGATTTTGCAGATAACAGAGGATTAGACCCAGTAAAATTACAAAAAGGTCTAGGAGTTTCACAAATGGCAATTGTTGATTCTAATCAAGACCCAGCATGTCTTGCAGCCAATGCATGTTTGCGAATTATGCAAAAAAATAAACTTTCACCTGATGATATAGGAAGATTATACGTTTCAACTGAATCAGCATTTGATGAATCAAAGGCAATGAATTCATACGTGATTGGAATGTTAGAGCAAGTTTACGGTCAAGGTGCTTTTGAGCACTGTGGAGGGGTTGAAACTAAATTTGCATGTGTGAGTGGTTCTTATGCACTTTATGACAATGCCAATTGGATTAGAGCTGATGAAGCAGATGGAAAGGCAGCACTTGTAGTAGTTTCAGATATTGCAAAATATGATATGGGCTCTAGTGGAGAAATGACACAAGGTGCAGGAGCAGTTGTAATGCTTCTAAATGATGACCCAAGGTTATTGGCATTTGATCCTAAAGTAACTTCAACATCAATTAAAGATGAATATGATTTTTACAGACCTTTTGGAAAAGAAACGCCCATAGTTCACGGTCAATATTCTAATTTACTATACATGATTCAAGTAAGAAAAGCACTTGAAGCATACAAGAGAAAAGTTGTCTCATCAGGTCTAATTAAGATGGAGGCGGGGGAGACAATTTTAGATCATATGGACTACATTAACATGCATTTGCCTTATAGTAACATGGGAAAGAAAGCCTTAGCATATCTTGTCAGACATGAATGGAGACAATTACCAAGATGGAAGAATATTCTAAAAGAAATTGGAATGGATGAACCAATTCCAAAAGATCCACGAGGAACCATTGAATCAGTGTTGGGAGATGAAGAGTTTATGGCAAAAGACCATGAATTTACTAAACTATTTACAAAAACTCAAGCTTATCAAGAAGTTTATGAATCAAAACTATCTAGTTCACTAATTGCATCAACTATGATTGGTAATTTGTATACAGCATCACTATACTTGGGATTTAGAAGTAGTTTAGAATTTGAATATCAAAAAGGAATTGATCTTGAAGGAAAAAGAGTAGGATTTGGATCATATGGGAGTGGAAGTAGTGCAATGGTGTTTAGCGGTGTAGTTCAACCTGCTTACAAAGAAATGGTAAAGGATATGAATTTGGAAGCAGAAATTGGGGACAGAAAAAGATTGACATGGGACGAATACGAAGAATTACACGAAAACAAGTTATCCCCTGAAGAATCAATGGTGCATTCAAAGAAAGAGTTTGTTCTTGTTCATGTTAATACAGAAAAAGAATCTAGAGGCGAAAGACGCTATATTTTCAACGAATAATATTAAAAAGAAGAATTTTTAGGATATTTTGATTTAAATTCATCTAGTTTTTCCAAAATTCTTTTCATGGTAGATTCAGAAAATTTGAAATTTTTTGTTTTAATTTTTAAAATAGGATTAGATGATAAAGTGTCAAAAAAATCATTGGTTGGAACAAATCCAAAATGAACAAATTCAAATTCATTAGCACCTATTTCAATTGCAAATTCAAAAAATAGTATAAACATCTCTTCATATTTATCGATATAAACAAAAACATGACTAAATTCAGATTTTTTCATTCGATCAAATAAATCAAATTTTATATCATTAATTGTAACTGTTCCAGAAGCAGTCGAATATAATGAAAATATTTCTACAGGTATTTTAGATTCATCTTGAATTGTCCAAGGAATATTTTCTAAATTTTTAAGAACAGTAGTATCATCAGAATCTTGTTCTTTATCAGATAATTCAATTAAATCGCCAACAATCACCATGATCAACATTATACAGTTGGCTTTTTAAAATAACCTAACAAGGATTTTATTAAAAAGAATCATAGCCATCGTTAAGATATGGAAGAAGAATCAAATCCAATCAAGGATTATTTGTTTGAATATATAGAAAAATCAGAAATAATTCCAAAACTAATTGTTGAAAAGAAATTTGATCAAATTATCGAGGATATTACAAAGAACTGTTATGATCATATTTTATCAATGGAAGAAGAAGATGAGGCAGTTGGAGTGTTTGCAACAGGTTTATTGCATTATTTACTCACTAATGCATTGATTACAAGCCAAAGAAAGGTAGAGTATGGCGGAAATGAACTGGACATTGTAGTTCCAGGTATCAAGACATTGGAAAAAGATTCTAAAAAAACATTATTGATTTGCATACCAAAATCATCAGATATAACAATAATTAACGAAAAAATTTCAAAGTTGGAAAAAATTCAATCAGAAAAAGAAAACATTTGGTTGGTTTTATCTAAAGATATGCCCACAGGAAAAAAATCATTCATACTATCCAAAGATAACAACACATTTTCAAAAATTATTTTTGAGATTGCACAATTTACTAACGTTCACGGTACAAACAAGTTCAAAATTTTAAGAATCTAATTATTTTAATAGTGATTTCAAATCAATGTTCTTTTTGAAAATTTTATTCAAAGATGAATCACTCATATCTTTGATGAATGGGATTGAACCTAAAACAGGTACACCGGTAAGATTTTTCAAGTCACGAGTCAAGTCTTTAACTGCATAGCCATTGTCAAAATTATTAATTATAATTCCTTTAACAGGAATTTTATATTTTTCACACATCTTTACGGTCATTATAGTGTGATTCACAGTCCCAACTTTACTTCGAGTAACAATTACTGTGGGAATTTTCATTTCTTTAATCAAATTTGTAATGTAATAGTCTTTGAGAATAGGAGTCATTATCCCACCCATTCCCTCTACCAGTAACACATCATGAAGTTTTGATAATTTTTTAAAACTAGATAGAATGGTTGAAATTTTTGGTTTTGTTTTTAATTTCTTCCATGCCGTATATGGAGATGCAGGTATTGGAAAAAATTGGGGATTTACTAGGTTTTCAGGATCACATGCATTTGCAGCACGAGATAATATCTCAATGTCTTCTGACTTGTAACCTTTTTTTTGAGCAGAGCCAGCTGCAAATGGCTTCATCACACCAACATCCACATTCATTTTTCGAAGTACAACTGCAAGTCCTGCCGTGATGTAGGTTTTCCCAACATCAGTATCAGTTCCTGTGATAAAGAGAGATTTCAACAAGAATAATTAGTGGAGTTCATTGATTAATTCATCGGTTAATTATTAAGATCTGAAACTATACAAAATCCGTTGAAAAGTTCTGTCTGGCATCCAAACACTCAGATGAAAGAATGGGGTGAATTTACAAAAATTACCAGTGCAAAAGGAGTGTGGTTAACAGACGCTAAAGGTAAGAAAATGATAGACGGCGTGGCATCAATGTGGTGCAACGTATGGGGGCATTCAAACCCACAACTAATCAAAGCCATTAATCAACAAAGCAAAAAACTCCAGCACTCATCACAGTTTAACCTAACAACAGAGCCTGCAGAAAAACTTGCAGACAGTCTTGTAAAAATATCACCGAGGATGCACAAGGTGTTTTATTCAGATAACGGCTCATCTGCAATGGAAATTGCAATCAAAATAGCATTACAGTATTGGAAAAACATAGGTAACAAAAAGAAAACAGAAATTGCAACGTTACAAAACGGATATCATGGGGATACATTTGGAGCAATGTCTGTAGGGTATGTTCCAGAATTCTTTGGTAAATTTAAAAAACAATTATTTTCAACAATACAATTTCCAGTTCCAAACAAATACAGAATGCCAAAAGGGTTTACTTTAACAGACTATCAAAATTATTGTTTAGATAAAATCGAAAAAAGATTTTCCAAAAAAGACAACATTGCAGCATTTGTAATGGAGAGTGGTGCACAGGTTGCAGGGGGAGTCATGATTTATTCTAAAGGATTTCAAAAAAAGATCAGTCAACTATGTAAAAAACATGATGTATTGTTTGTTCTAGATGAAATAGCAACAGGATTTGGCAGATTAGGATCAATGACACAGTATGAAGAACAAAAAAGTATTCCAGACATTGTAGCATATGGAAAAATGTTAACTGGAGGATATCTAACAATGGCTGCAACTTTAACAAATAAGAAAATTTATGACTCATTCTTAGGAGAGTTTAATGACTGGAAACATCTATTCCATGGACATACATACACTGGAAACCCAATTGCTGCAGCTGTAGCATATGAAAATATCCAAATGTACAAGAAAAATAATTTGATTAAAAAAATTCAAAAAACATCTAAAACATTTGAAAAATATTATAATGAAATTTCAGAAATAGGCATTGTAGGGGACATTAGACACAAAGGGATGCTCATGGGGATTGAACTAGTCAAGGATAAATTAAAAAAAATACCAATTTCGCCTAAAAAATCAATAAACAAAATCTTTTTTGAAGAAGGGAAAAAGAATGGGATCTATCTTAGAACACTAGGCAACATAGTCATGCTTGTTCCGCCTTTAGCAATATCTGAATCAGAGTTAGATTTACTCCTAAAAAGAACAATATCTACAATCAAATCTGCAAAATCAAAGGTGATTTGACTGTTAACCCCCCATACCAGTTAGGGTTAACCTTTCCAGTAATGTTATAAAATAGAATTATTTTAATTAAATTATGAATGCTCTGGAATTCATCAAAGAGTGTCAAGAAAAAGTATTTTCAGGAAATCACATAACAGTAGATGACGCAAAAAAATTACTAGATGTACCAGAGGAGAATCTTAAAAATTTAGCAAGGTATGCAAATGAGATTACTCGTAATTTTAATGGGGACAAAGTTGATGTTGAACAATTAAACAATATTAAAAAAAATGCATGTAGTGAAGACTGTACATTTTGTGGACAATCTGCATTTTTTGATACAGGGATAGAATCATATCAATTACCAACACCAGAAGAAGTAGTTACCAAGGCAAAAAAAGCAAAAGAAGAAGGAGCAGAGTCATATTGTCTTGTTGCAGCATGGAGAGAACCATCCACTACAGATTTTCAAAAGGTGTGCAAAATTATTACAGAAATTAATGACAAAGTAGGAATTAGTGTTGAATGTAGTTTAGGTTTTCTTACACCTGAACAAGCAAAAAAACTAAAAGAACTCAAAGTAAAAAGATACAACCACAATTTAGAGACTGCAAAATCAAAATTTTCTGAAATATGTACTACTCACACATATGAAGATAGACTAAAGACACTTGGAATTGCAAGAGAAGCTGGACTGGAATTGTGTACTGGTGGAATCATAGGATTGGGAGAAACACGTGAACAAAGATTAGAATTAACATTAGAATTAGCTAGACTATATCCAGAAGAAGTAACAATTAACATTCTAGTTCCAGTTCCAGGAACCCCATTAGAATTACAAGCAGATTTACCAAATTCTGAGATTGTTAGAATGTTTTCTGTGATCAGATTTCTATTACCAGAATCAGTTATCAAAATTTCAGGCGGACGTGAAACTAATCTTGATGATTCAGGTGAGGAATTACTTCAAAGTGGAGCAAATGGAATTATCACTGCAGGATACCTCACTATGGATGGAAATGAGGCTGAAAAAGACCGTAAAATGATTGAAAAAATTGGCCTCCAAATCTAACAATGTAAATCGAATTTTCTGTGACCATATGCCATTTTTTTCATGATTCTGAATTTTTTGTTATAAGATGTATTATTCCAAATTATGACGAGTAAAACTGACTCATAATCGCAAGAATGATTATAACATTTCAGGCTTGAAAGTGAGTGAATAAGATGATAACTAAAAGTGTATCATTTTAAATTGACATAATATTATCTATTTGATCGTATATCTATTTTTATGAAAAAACAATATGAAATGAATTCTAGTATGATTGATTTACAACAAATGACAAACAAACTCTTGTTGAAGATAAAACAAACCCCTGTATCATAAACAACTAATCAAATTAATACCAAATTAGGATTATTCTAAAAAATTAACATCATAAGAAACGATTTTACGCATGGCTAATTTCAATAAGAGGTAAGTGACCTCCAAGCGTAAACTGAACTTTGTGAATTCAGAATTAAAAAATCTGAAACAAAAAAATCTTTATCGTAAAATGAGATATGGAATAGCCAAAGGTTCGAAAATAACTATCAATGGCAAAGAACTTCTCAACTTGTGCTCAAATGATTATTTGGGTATACCAACTACAAAAATACAAATCAAACAATTACAGTCAAGTTCCAGACTAGTCTCAGGAAATGATGAATCATATAGAAAATTAGAAGATGCACTTGCAAAACACAAATCACA
>DAOWGL010000065.1 GCA_030637455.1 Candidatus Nitrosopumilus sp.
ATCTTTGGCAACTAGCTTCTTGCCAAAGTTTTGATGGAAATAATCATCATAGTTTGGACTAGCAGTAAAGCAAATTTTGTTCTTCACTGTTATCTCATCTATCTCTCCTGATTCTCCAGCAAGAATTTTCTCTAACAATATGGGGATCTTCTCTTTTGCTTTTTGTTTATTTTCTTCTCGCAGTTTTTCTAATTTTTGTTTTGCAATGTCATCTTGTTCTTGTTTCTTTGATTCTTCTTCTTGGTCTTTTACATATTGGAATGCTGTTGGTCCTGAGACAAATTCTATACGAACTACACCGTCTTGAATTCTTTTGGTCTTTGTAATTTTGATTAACTCTATATCTCCAGTTTTCTTTACATGTGTTCCACCACATGCTTCAATGTCTTTATCTGCAATTGATACAATTCTAACTGACTTTACTGGAACTACACCTCCCTGATAAATTCTAAAACCATATTTTTGTTCTGCAGTTCCTCTATCGTAATAGTCGATATTTACTGGATAATTTTCTTTTACCATTTTATTGGCTGCATCTTCAATCTGTTTTACTTGCTCATCAGTTAGAGAGGAATGATGTGTAATGTCTAGTCTAGCGTGATCATCTTCTTTGAATGCAGAGTGTTGCCAAATCCAGGAACCCAGCACTCCTCTTGATGATGCATTGATAATGTGAGTACTGGTATGGTTTTTGCTAATGTTTGAGCGTCTTGTTTCATCAACCATACATTGTACCGTATCACCTTCTTTTGGAACGCCGCCTTCTAACTTGTGAACTATAATGTGTGCGTGTTTATCTACATTAACCACCTTGAATCCTGCTATACTGCCAAAGTCTGGTTCTTGTCCTCCACCTCTGGCATAAAATGAAGTTCTATCTAATACCACTTGATCATCAAACACTTTGATTACTTTGGCCTCAAATTTCATTGGGTCATCTTTGTAAAATAAAGTCTCAGTTTCTGGTAAATCCTCTAGTGGAAGTTCTGTAATTGCCTTTTTCTTTTCAGACTGGTGCAAATCAGATAATTTGGAATAAAATTGTGATGGGATTTCTGAAATTGCATCAATTTCTTTGAGGTATTCCGGTGTAATTCCGTCTGATTCGTATAATGTAATGAGTTCATCTACACTTGGTACTCCTCTTTCACGAATCTTTTCTGATTTTTTCTTCATGTGAACTTTGGAATCTTCATATCTTGCAGACTCTATTCTGAGAATCTTCTTGACATCTTCTCTTTTCTCATCAAGCTCAGGATACGTATCTTTGAGATAATCAATATGGGTATCAATCAAATCATCAATGTCTAGTTTCAAGTTTAGTTTGCTAATTGTTGCATTGATTCGTCTAAGCATCATTCTGAGATTATACCCTCCACCAACATTGCTTGGAAGTGCGCCATCAGTAATTGCAAAAATCAAAGTTCTGAGATGGTCTGCAATTAGATAGACTCCTTCTAGTGGTGTAATCATTTTGTTTAGTTGGGAATCTGTAATTCCTGCATTTTTCACTGCAAGACGTCTTACATCATTTAGGTCATCAAAATGATCAATTTCTTTTGCAATCTCTGTAAAGTACTTTTTCAAAACTTCTGAATCAGAATCAATTCCAATAGAATTGAATAATTTCTCATTAATTGGACCAAAACAGCAATCATATGCAGTAGGCGTTCCCATTGTAATCCATGCAAATCTCTCCAACCCTGCACCCATGTCAATAACTCGTTGATCAAGTGTAGTGTGCTGTCCTAATTCCCCTTGGAATTCAGTAAATACTGCATTTCCTAATTCTAATCCTCTAACAAAATATTCTAGTGATGGTCCAAACGAACCACCACCTGCCCATACATCTTCAACAAAAACTACCTCTTCTTTTTTAATTCCAAATTGATTTGTCAATAATCTAAAATCTAAATCAACACATTCATCTTTCCAATATCCTCCTAAATCTGGAACACTGTGTTGTCCTATCATGCAGAAACTTGAAAAATGTCTACCTGTAACTCCAACATTTTCTAAATCTTTGAAACGTAAACAAGTTTGTGGAACTATTAGCGGATTTGCAGGAAATTCAAAAACTACCTTGGAACCCATCACTCTTTGAAAATCAACAACTGATGCAATTGTAAAAAACAAGTCATCTCGCCATCTACACACTACTGGATATCTAGAAACTGATGTGTGATTATTTTTTACGAAAAACTCTTCTACCTGTTTCCAAGCTTGTGTATAATCAAATCTCTTACTAGTTGGCGGCTCGCCAATGAATGAATAAGTATCTGTCCCGTCATCTGGACACAGATTTCTATCTGCATTTAGAGTCCAAAAGAATCTACCACATTTGGAGCATGCCTTTCTGAGAAAACCTTGCTCTTGGAATAATTTCACTTTATAGTATTTGTCAGGATCTGCTGAAAATTCTTTTAGAATCTCTCTTTTATCCATCAAAGTGCTTCTCTGAAACCGATATTAAGAATTATCTGGCACCAATTCTTTTAGAATTCTTTTGTTATGGATTGAAACTATTGTGCCTTAATAATCCAGTTTTGATCAAATACTCTATTCCATTGAAATAATCATCATCTGTAATTTTTCCTTCTGACCACCATTTTGCATTGTCTCTTATCCAGTCTGGAATAATATGTTCTTGACTTTTTGTTTGCTCAGGCATATCTGATATTGTGATAAATCCATTTTTTAACAAATACTCTATTCCTACAGCGAGTTTTTCACCCTCTAGATGTCCTGCGCCATACCCTTTTACATTATTTTTTACCCATAGAGGGATTTGAGGTTCTATATTCACTGATTTGTCATTTATGACGTTAAATGTAATTTCATCACTTTTCTCACCTCTGTAACTTGCACTGACAAAATATGTGCCATTAAGTACGCTTGAATCAATAATTTTTTGCATATGGAAACGTCCATCTGAATTTATCCTAAAATTTACTGATTCACTTGTACCATCTGGTCTTGTGATTTCTAAAACTATTGGAATTCCTTCTAGGTATCTTTCAGAATCTATTTTACCATCTATTTCAACAATTTGAAAATCTACATCTTGTATAATGAAATCTTTTTGAGGTGATTCAAATGAATGAAACATCGACTCTTTATCTTGAGGCTGTAAAAATCCGCCCTCCCCATAAACTGATCTAATTTTCTTAATGTCATTTGGTGTGATTATGTTTTCCTCAAAGTTCTGATGAGTAAAAACTGCCATAATTGATGGAGCCCTGACATTTCCCTGCGCCCATGCAACGTTGACTTGTATATCGTCTGCAACATAATGTCCTAGTCCTAATGCATGTCCGAATTCATGTTTAACCACACTTTTCAATTGCTGCATTAATCTTTGTGAATCAACATAACATGGATCGTAATAGACCCACTTTGTGTCCTCTGTTTTGCATAGTTCTATTCCTGCATAGTACACTGTGATCTCCGTCCTTCCAGTGGAACCTTGCTCGTATTTTGTTTGTCCTAATACTTTGTACCAATCTTCTTCTAGTTCTGGTTTGTCACGAAAATGTACAAACACGTTACACTCTTGAA
>DAOWGL010000117.1 GCA_030637455.1 Candidatus Nitrosopumilus sp.
CATATTCTTTTCTAGCCTGTTTCCATTCTTTTTTGAGTAGAGGATCCATTGTTTTATCAGTGGCATCCAACTAATTTCATAAAACTCGTCCTAGACATTGTAGAATAGTATGGTTCACAGACCAACAGTCATTTTGCAAGCATTGGTTCAATTCTATAAAGGATTGAATCATTATTGGACATTAATTTTAGTCAAAATGTTTCTAAAATTATAAAGGATGATCAACACGAGTGAAATACATTATAAAGGATACTCGATTTTTGATAAATTGTGGCAGTAAAAAATATCACAGTTTTAGGTTCTGGAGTAATGGGGCACGGTATTGCTCAAGTTTCAGCAACTGCAGGATATAATGTAGTTTTACGAGATATCAAACAAGAATTTCTAGATAAAGCAATGGGGAAAATAAAATGGAGTCTTGACAAATTAGTATCAAAAGAAAAAATAACTAAAGAAGAAGGAGATGCAATATTTTCAAGAATTACACCAATTGTAGATTTGAGTGATGCAGTAAAAAATGCAGAACTAGTAATTGAAGTAGTTCCTGAAATTATGGAATTGAAAAAGTCAGTTTATGCTGAACTAGACAAAGTTGCAGGGTCTGAAGTAATTTTTGCATCAAATACAAGTACATTGCCAATTACAGAAATTGCAAATACAACATCACGTCCTGAAAAATTTATCGGAATTCATTTTTTCAATCCCCCTCAACTAATGAAATTAGTAGAGGTAATTCCAGGTGAGAAAACAGCACAAGCAATTACTGATTTAACTCAAGAATATGTAAAATCAGTTAACAAAGTATCTGTACTATGTAGAAAAGATGTTCCAGGTTTCATAATTAACAGATTATTCATTCCGATGGTTCACGAAGCATGTTTTGTAAAAGATAGAACTGGTGCAACACTTGAAGAAATTGATTCTGCTGTAAAATTTAAACTTGGATTTCCAATGGGCATATTTGAATTAGCAGATTTTACTGGAATGGATGTAATTCACAAGGCCACAGTAGAGATGCATTTACGTGACAAAAAAGTAATCAATCCACACCCACTTGTTGAAAAAATGTTCGATGATAAAAAACTTGGACAAAAATCAGGAGAAGGATATTACAAATATTCTGATGATAAATACGAACGTGTTGCACTTTCAGAAGAATTAGCAAATAAATACAATCCAATTCAACTTGTTGCAAATATTTTAAACAATGCTGCATGGCTTGTCTCAAACGGAGCAAGCGACATTGAAGAGATTGAAAAAGCTGCACAATTAGGACTAGGTCTTAAAAAACCATTGTTTGAAACTGCAAAAGAAATTGGAATTAAAAAAATAGTTGACGAACTAAACAAACTTGCAGATGAACATGGTGAATTTTACAGACCAGATCCCCTGTTAATTTCTATGCAGTAATTAATTCTAAAATTTTCCGTACTGCTTCTTGTGCGGTATCTACGCCAATAATTTTCACATTTTTTCTATGATCAACATATCCATCAATATACTGTGCCACAGGACCATTCAGATTTCTAATTGCCACCATAGGTTTTTTGTGCATATAGGCTGCACAAACTTCAGATAAAGTGCCAGATCCTCCACCTACAATAATTATTCCATCAGCACTTAATGCATTCAAAAAATCTCTAGTTAATCCCATACCGGTCGGTATCACAATATCACAAAATTCATTGGCCAAAGTAGCATCATCTTGAGGTATTATTCCAAGAGTCAAACCTCCAGCATCTTTTGCTCCATGAGAAGATGCAGCCATAACACCACCCAATCCACCAGTAAGCAATACAGAATCAGATTTTGCGATTTCAGATCCAACATCGTATGCTACTTTTTCATGTTCGGGAGTGCAACCATTTGTATTATGTCCAATTACCAAAATTTGTCGTTTCTTTGTCATATGAGGTATTGCTAAAATGGTTTGAAATATCTTTCCAAGAGAAAAAGATATTAGGTAAAAATATGAACTATAGGTATGGAAAATCGTTCAATGCCAGTATGTTTTACTGAAAAACAGTTCAAGATGATCGAAGAATTTGCCAAGAGGAATGGTATGCTTAATGCAAGTCAAGCTCTTGAAAAAATCTTAAGCGAATAAACATTTTTTGTTATTTTTATTTTGTTTACATTTATAGAATATATCATATCATGAGGAACAATGGGACTATTTAGCAAAAAACCATCATTTTGTGGTGTTTGTAACAAGGAACTCACTCACAAACATAAACCAAAAAGAGAGTGGAATGTAAAAGGTCCACTATGCGGAGACTGTCATTTTGATAAATCAAAAGAATACTATGAAGGAAAAGTAAGACAGCCATGTGTTGTATGTGGAGTAACACAAAAAATTACTGATTTGTGGGAACCCAGATGGCAATGGGATATGGAAGGTTTGTTATGCAAAAAATGCTTTGATCATAAAGAAGAAGATCATGGAAAGAAAAAGAATTTTTGTTCTCTATGCGGAGGAAAGATGGGATTAATCAGGTATAATCCAAAAGGGAATTGGAAGATAGAAGGGCAGCTTTGTAGAAAATGCTGGGATGAAAAGAAAACAGAGTTTGGATAAAAGTGGAGTTTTTTAAAAAAATTAAATGTGAAATTTGTGATAAGAAATTTTCAAAAGAAGAAGAAGTGATGAATCATAAACAAATTGTTCATGGGAAAGATTTGAAGTATGATTGCAAAGAATGTAACAAGTATTTTTCAAACATGGAAGATATGAGAACTCATTTACAAAGAGAACATAGTTATAAAAAAGATAGATAACTAAATTGCTTTTACCGTTTTAACTACTGGAGGTCTATCTTTAGTAAATACTCTGAAACCACAAATACATTTGATTTCAGGTAATCTAGATAATTCAGAATTTAAAACACTAGTACCACATCTTAAACAAGAATAACTTACATCAAAAGTTTCAACAGGTGTTTCTTCTGTTTCTTCTTCTATTTCTTCTTCAACCATGTTAATCATCAAAATTTCTATAATTTAAGGATACCAGATTATGTTAGAGACAATTCGATATAGACATCATCAGGGATTTTTAGTCTCATTAGTTGTCTAATTGCTTTATCATCAGCGTTGATATTGATAATTCTTCTATGCATTTTCATTTCCCATTTTTCATAAGTTTCTGTTCCACTACCACATGGTGATTTTCGTGTTGCAACATGTAGTCTTTTTACAGGAAGTGGGGTTGGGCCTTTAACTTTAACACCAGTTTTTTTACCAATTCCCATTATCTCACCACATACACCATCTAATTTGGGTAGACTGGTAGAAGTGAGTTTAACACGGGCAGTTTGTGTCATAAAATCAGCCTAAGGTTCGTACTTCTCGGTAATTTCCTTTACAATTCCTGCTGCGATAGTTGCACCCATATCTCTAAGAGCGAATCTACCCATTTCAGGGAATTCTTGGAATGTTTCAATACATGTTGGTCTCACCGGTCTGATTTTTACAATTGCAGAATCTCCAACTTTAAGGAATTTTGGATTTTCTTCTTCAACTGCACCAGATGCTGGGTTGATCTTTTGGAGGAACTCAGTGACAGTTGCTGCAACTTGTGTAGTGTGTGCGTGCATTACTGGTGTGTAACCAGGAGCAATTGCTGTTGGGTGGTGAATAACAATAATTTGGGCTTTGAATTCTTTTGCGACATTTGGTGGGGCATCAGGAGTACCAAGAACATCTCCTCTCTTGATATCTTTCTTTTCAATACCTCTTAGGTTGAAACCAATGTTGTCACCTGCTTCTGCAGTTGGCATTTCAGTATGGTGTGTTTCAATAGATTTGATTTCACCAAGGGCACCAGATGGCATGACAATAATTTTTTGTCCTGCTTTCATGATACCGGTTTCTACTCTACCTACAGGTACAGTACCTACACCAGTAATAGTGTAAACGTCTTGAATTGGAACACGTAGTGGTTTACCGACTGGTTTCTCAGTGACGGTAAAGTCATCAAATGATTCTAGCAAAGTCTTACCTTTGTACCAATCCATGTTCTCAGATCTTTTAACTAAGTTATCTCCCTTCCATCCAGAAACTGGAATGACTGGAACATTTTCTAATTTGTAACCAACAGATTTGGCTAGTTTTTCACCTTTCTCTTTGGCTGCCATGAATGCATCTTCTTTGTAATCGACTGCATCCATTTTGTTGATTGCAATAATGATTTGGCTTACACCGAGTGTTTTGAGCAAGAATGCGTGTTCTCTTGCTTGTCCACCTGCAGCAATTGCAGTATCAGTTTCACCTTCTTTTGCTGAAAGTACCAAGATGGCTGCATCTGCTTCAGAAGCACCAGTAATCATGTTTTTAATAAAGTCCCTGTGACCAGGAGCGTCAATCAAAGTAAAGAAGTACTTTGGTGACTCAAACTTTTGGAAAGCTAGATCGATTGTAATACCTCTCTCTCTTTCGTCTTTAATGTTATCCATAACCCATGCATACTTGAAAGTATCACCTTTTCCGGTCTTTTCGGATTCGTCTGCGTGAGCTGCAATAGTTCTTTCATCTACAACTCCAAGATCCATCAAAAAATGACCCATAGTAGTTGATTTTCCATTATCAATATGTCCTGTAACAATCAGGTTCAAGTGTGGTTTATCTGCCATATGAAAAGCCTCACTGAGGGCATTTATTAGCGTTATGAATTTTTGAAGAAAAATTGAAGAATATTCAATTAATTACAGATCAGAAGACTTTGCTAAAAGCACATAAATCAAAGAGATAAAAATTACTTTTATGAAAATTACAGTTTCAGTTATCAAAGCAGATGTCGGTGGAATCGGCGGACATACAAAACCTAGTGACGGCCTAATCAAAGCAATTAGAGATACCGTTGAAAATTCTGGAGATTTACTAATTGATCATTACATAGGATATTGTGGAGATGATACTCACATCGTTATGACTCACAAACATGGTGTTGATAATGAAAAAATCCACAAATTAGCATGGGATGCATTCATGGCAGGAACCCAAGTGGCAAAAGATGAAGGATTGTATGGAGCAGGTCAGGATTTGTTAAAAGATTCTTTTTCAGGAAACGTAAAAGGAATGGGTCCAGGAGTTGCCGAATTAGAATTCGAAGAAAGACCTAATGAAGCATTTACTGTTTTTGCAGCAGATAAAACAGAACCAGGTGCATTCAACTATCCAATCTACAGAATGTTTGTAGATACATTAAGTAACACAGCATTGATTGTAAACAAAAGTCTAGCATCAGGCGTTGTAATGAATATCATGGATGTCGAGAAAGCACAAATTGCATCATTGCAGTTATGGGAAGATAAACCAACTATCGAAGCTGCATTAATGTATCCAGGAAGATATGTTGTAGATTCAGTATACACCAAAGAAGGAGAACCGATTCTTGATGCATCTACTGACAGATTACACAACATTGCAGGAACATATGTTGGAAAAGATGATCCAATCATGCTGGTAAGAACTCAAAAGAATTTTCCAGCAACAGAAGAAGTAGGAAGTATGTTTAACAATCCACACTATGTTGCAGGTAACACAAGAGGTAGTCACAACATGCCATTAATGCCAGTGAAATTAAACTCGGCAGCATCGATCAACTTTTGCATTCCAATTGTTGAATCACTAGTATTCAGTATGCACAATGGTAAATTGGTCGGACCATTTGATGGATTCTCAACACCTGATTGGGATTACATTAGAGAGATTGCAACAAAGAAAGCTATGGCAATTAGAAGTCAAGGATTCATTCATCCAGCAACCTTAGTACCATCAGAATTAGAATATGCTGAAGGATACAGAGCAAGAATGGATATTCTTGAAACCAAGATGAAACCAATGGAAAAAACATCATCTGGTGAAAAGAAAGAAAATTACGAAGATCCAGATTAGTAATTTCAGATCTTAGTAATCATAAGAAATAGTTAAATCAAAAAAGACCATACTTGTGTTAGGTCATGAATACTTTTCAGAAGGTGTTTGATTGGAAAACGTATATTTTCACAGCATTAGCAGTCATATCTTTTTCAAGTTTTGTAGCAGTGTTATTTGGACAAACAATTCCAGGAATCATTTTAGCATTTTTCAAAATTGCTGGAGAATATGTAGTGTTAGGAGCAGTATTTATTTTTGCACTTGCATGGCTACTCAAAGCAAAACCCCACAATCGTCCAAAAGAATATTCTGTTGTACCATTTGATGTGTATGGTAAAAAAAGCAAGATTGATGGAATACGAACAAATTTCAAAACACATGATGTTGCATGGAGTTTTATGAAACAATACAAAGAATCATACCCATTTTACAACTTTGCACTAGTTTCAGATCTTTCAAAGTCTGAGAAACCAACAATCTTCAGATACATCTAATTCAGACTTTTATTCAAGATTACACAGAGAAGTGAAATGGAGTTTTCAATTTTAGCTGAATCTTTTAACAAAATGGAATCTACTAGAAAGAGATTAGAATTAACACAATTTTTAGTGGAATTATTTGAAAAAACACCTCATGATGTAATTTCAAAAATTGTGTATCTTATTCAAGGAAAATTAAGACCCGACTTCGAAGGAATTGAATTAGGAGTTGCAGAAAAACTTGCACTCAGATCAATTCCAAAATCATCAGGCATTCCAATTAAAAAAATTGAAGATGAATACAGAAAAAGTGGAGACCTAGGTCATGCATCTTCAATAATTTTAGAACAAAAAACTCAAACCACATTTCTTGTTGAAGATATAACAGTTGAAAGAGTCTACGAAACACTATTCAAAATTGCAAAACTAGGCGGCTCTAGATCTCAAGACATGAAGATGAAATACATTTCAAGTTTACTTAATGATGCAACTCCATTAGAAGCTAGTTTCATTTTGAAAATTTTGTTAGGAACTCTAAGACTAGGAATTGCAGAAAATACAGTAATGGATGCACTAGCTGTAGCATTTACAGGAGAAAAAGAGAATAGGAAAAAAATACAATATGCATACAATGTATCTAGTGATTTAGGAAAAGTTGCAGAGACCATTGCAACTAAAGGTATAGAAGGAATTGAAAAATTCGAAATCATATTATTTAATCCAATCAGACCAATGTTAGCAGACAGAGTCAAAAGTGAAGCTGAAGCTATTGAGAAAATGGGAAATGAATTTGCAGCTGAATACAAACTAGATGGTGAAAGAGTTCAACTTCACATCGAAGGAGACAAAGTAGCATTATTTTCTAGAAGTTTGGAAAGAATTGAAAGTTACTATCCAGACATTATAGAGAAAATCCCCAAAAACATTCAAGCAGACAATATAATTTTAGAAGCTGAAGCAGTAGCAATAAATGAAAATACAGGGGAATTTTTACCTTTTCAAGAGTTAATGCATAGAAGAAGAAAATACAAAATAGAAAAAGCAGTTACAGAATATCCAATCAGTGTAAACTTTTTTGATGTATTATATTGTAATGGAAAAAATTGCATGGAATCAAGTTACAAAGAAAGAAGAAACACACTTGAAAAACATGTGAAGGAAGATGAATTTGCAAAATACATTCCCATGAGCATAGTGAGAAATGAAAATGAAATTGAAGACTTTATGGAAAATAGTATCAATGCAGGAAGTGAAGGATTGATGCTCAAAATGTTAGATAAACCATATCAAGCAGGCTCTAGAGGAAGTCATTGGTTAAAACTAAAAAGAGAATATAGAAACGAGTTAGGAGATAGTTTAGATCTTGTCGTGATAGGAGGATATTTTGGAAAAGGGAGAAGAACTGGAAATTATGGAACATTACTTTTAGCAACGTATGATGAAGATGAAGATACTTTTCCTAGCATTTGCAAAGTAGGAACAGGGTTTACAGACGAGTCTTTAGATCAACTTTATCAAATTTTAAATCCCAAAGTTTCAATTAAAAAAAATCCACGCATCATTAGTGAAATGGAAGCAGATGTATGGTTTGAGCCCGAATTAGTAATTGAAGTGGTTGCATCTGAAATTACTCTCAGTCCAATTCACAAAGCAGCAATGAATGCAATTAGAAAAGATTCAGGATTAGCTTTGAGATTTCCAAAATTCACTGGAAAAATTAGAGTTGAAAAAGCTGTTGAAGATGCATCAACAAATGAAGAAGTTATCACATTATACAAAGGACAGAAAAAAATTGCTCATGATAAAAATTTGATGTAATTTGTGCTCAAAAAAGTTCTAAAATCATAGAGGATTTAAATTACCTCGAGGTTTTTTCACTTATGTTATGTATAGTGGAGAGCTTGAAGTTCAAGCAAAAAGAAAGGCTATAGCAGTTTTACAAGACGAAATCAATAGAATTCTAAATGCATCTAGAGAACTCGCAACACTTCCTGAGCTAATGATGAAAAAAGACAAAGCAGGAATAAAAAACACACTAGAACAAATTTCAACAATTGAAGAAGAAGTTGAAAACTTGAGAAGAAAAATTACACGCGAAGTAGCTGACGTCG
>DAOWGL010000016.1 GCA_030637455.1 Candidatus Nitrosopumilus sp.
ATCTTTACTGATTCCTGATTGAAATAATGTCTCTATGATACTGATTATTTCTTCATTATCGCTCAAAATGGTCAATTCCAAATGCAGAAAATATCCGTTTAAGTCTTCTGTATCTTATGGGGTGAATCTCTGATTATTTTTCAGATAATCTTTATTAATTATTAATTGATTGTTTTTATGATTTCAATGGACGCAAAATTAAGAAAAATCTTTGGCGATGATTTGCCTCTTGTTGTTCTACTATAGTGTGGCCAAAATTTACTAGCTTAAAATTATGGAGAAAAATTAAATGAATAAAATGGAAACTATGACAGGTGCAAAGGCCTTGATGACGGCTATGGAAAAAGAAGGCGTCAAACAAGTATTTGGATTACCTGGAGGTGCAAATCTCCCAATGTATGATGAATTTAATCGATGTGATATTAGACATATTTTGGCAAGACATGAACAGTCAGCAGCTCATATGGCTGATGGTTTCGGACGAGTCAGTAGAAAACCTGGTGTATGCTTTGCAACCTCTGGTCCTGGTGCAACTAACATTTTAACTGGTATTGCAACTGCACAAGCAGATTCTGCCCCTATGATTGCAGTTACTGGACAAGTAGCTGTTAACATGATTGGTAAAGATGCATTTCAAGAAAGTGATATTATTGGAATGGCAAATCCTGTTGTAAAATATGCATTTCAACCAAGAACTGCTGGAGAAATTCCAGAAGTTGTTAGAAAAGGATTCTTCATTGCAGAATCTGGAAGACCTGGACCTGTGTTGATTGACATTCCAAAAGACGTTCAAACTAATGAAGCCCCAATGGAATTTCCAGATGAATTTAAAATTCAAGGTTACCACCCATGGGCTGATCCTGATATTGTTAATGTTGAAAGAGCAATTGATATGTTACTTCATGCTGAAAAACCAATTATCTTAGCTGGTGGTGGTACTATTATCTCATCAGCATTTGCTGAATTACAATCTGTTGCAGAAACTCTTATGCTTCCTGTAGTTACTACTTTCAAAGGCAAAGGTGCCTTCCCTGAAACTCATCCTTTATCATTAGGTCCAATTGGAATGCATGGACATGCAGAAGCTAACAAAATGATGGCCGAAGCTGACTGTGTTTTAGCTATTGGAACTAGATTTTCAGATAGGTCTGTTGGAACTTTTGAGGCTTTTGAAAAACGATTAAAAATTATTCACATGGATGTTGACCCTGCTGAAATTGGTAAGAATCAAAATGCTCAGATTGCAGTTGTTGGAGATGTAAAGGTAAATCTTAGAGTTATGGTAAAGTTACTTTTACAAAAAGCAATTAAAAAAACTGATGAATCCCCTTGGGTAAAACATGTTAAGGAAACTAGAGCATATTGGAAAGAAAACTTGAAAATTCATCCGGGTGAAATGGGTGCTGCTAAAATTTTACGTAAACTTCGTGAATTATTACCAAAAGAATCTATTGTAACTACTGAAGTTGGACAACACCAAATGTGGGCATCTTTGTTCTATGATGTAATTCAACCTGGTACTTTCTTTAGTTCTACAGGACTTGGTACTATGGGTTGGGGATTCCCCGCAGCTATTGGTGCCAAAGTTGCAAAACCTGATGTCCCAGTTGTTGATATTGCAGGTGACGGTAGTTTTAGTATGACTGAAAATTCTCTTGCAACTGCAGTTTTAGAAGATATTCCAGTAATTGTATTTATTTTAAACAATTCAATATTAGGTATGGTGGCTCAATGGCAGAGAACTTTCTATGATAGACGAATGACTGGTGTAGAACAACACAGTTGCCCTGATTATGTTAAATTAGCAGAGTCTTACGGTGCTCAAGGCATTCGTGCACAGTCAATGGATGAACTTGACAAAGCAATCAAAAATGCATTAAGTAGTGATGTTGCAACCGTTATTGACATTCCAATTGATCCTGAAGAGGATGTATTGCCATTTGTAGCTCCTGGAACTTCGTTATCGGATATGATTTTACCATCTTAGGTGATTTATGATGTGGGCGATTCTTTCTATTTTAGTTGAAAACAAACCTGGAATTTTGTTTAAGGTGACGCATCTTTTTAGAGCAAGAAATTTCAATATTGATAGTATCTCCGTTGGAACTACTAACACTCCTAATTATCCCCCAACGAACTTTACCATATATGGCGATGAAAAACAAATTGAGAGAGTAGCAAAACCTCTCGTGGGAGGCATTGATACTGTTAAAGCTGAGCATTTAGATGAGCACAAAACTGTATTTCGAGAACTTAGTATTTTTAAGATAAAACTTAGTAATGCTAATGATAGTATGGAAGTTAACAAATTAGCAAATGCATATGGTGGCAAAGTCCACGATGTGAAAAAAGATTCTATGATGATAGAATTGACTGCCACCCCTGATCAAATCAAAGCATTTGAGGAATTGGCAAAACCATTTGGTATTCTTGATGTTGCTCGAACTGGTGTTGCTGCATTACAGAGAAGTGGTGCATAATGGTAAATGTTAGAATTTTTGATACAACATTACGTGATGGCGAACAAACACTTGGCGTTTCATTATCCCCAGAACAAAAATTAGCAATTGCAAAAAAACTAGATGAATTAGGGGTTGATGCAATTGAAGCCGGATTTCCAGTAATTTCTGATGGTGAATTAAAAGCAGTCAAGATGATTACTTCTGAAGGATTATCTTGTGAGATTGCAGGATTGACTAGAACTACCAAAAAAGATATTGATGCAGCTGTTGATGCTGGGTTAAACTATATTCATACATTCATTGCAACTTCAGACATTCATTTGGAACACAAACTCAAAATGACCAGAGACCAAGCACTTGAAAAAGCAATTGAGGCAGTAGAGTATGGAAAGTCACGTGGATTACAAGTAGAGTTTTCAGCAGAAGATGCATCTAGAACAGACCGAGAATTTTTGAAAAAAGTTTTTGGCGATGTTGCAAAAGCAGGTGCTGATCGTGTTAACATTCCTGACACTGTGGGATATTCAACTCCTGAATACATGGCTGTAATTACTAGAGATACAATTGAAGCTACAAAACTTCCAGTAAGTGTTCACTGTCATAATGATTTTGGATTGGCAGTTGCTAATGCATTATCTGGAATTCATGCAGGAGCTACATGTGCTCATGTTACAATTAATGGAATTGGAGAACGAGCTGGAAATGCTTCTTTAGAAGAATTTTCTATGGCACTCAAATGTTTGCCTTATGAACAAAATTATGAAACTAATATCAAATCTGAATTAATCTATGATACTTCTAGATTCATCTCAAAGACTGTAGGAATTATTGTGCAGCCTAACAAGGCAATAGTTGGTGCTAATGCATTTGGCCACGAGTCTGGAATTCACACTCACGGTGTATTGAATAATCCTCTTACTTACGAACCAATTAGTCCTGAGTTAGTAGGGAGAAAAAGATGGCTCAAGGTTGGAAAACATGCAGGAGTTCATGGAATGAATGCAATGTTGGCAGAATATGGTGTAAAGCCAACTGAAGAACAAGCAAAACAAATCTTAGAAAAAGTCAAAGTACTTGGTGATCAAGGAAAACAAGTTACTGATGTAGAGTTGTTATCTATGGCAAGTGAGGTTTTAGGTGAAAAAGAACTCAAAAGAATCGTACAATTAACTGGTTTTTCAGTATCTACTGGAATTGGAACAATGCCTTATGCATTTGTAAAATTAAACATTGATGGTCAGGATCATATTGGAACTGATTATGGAGTTGGTCCAGTGGATGCAGCATTAAATGCAATTCAGAAAATCACTGGTAAGATTTCAGAGATTAGGATTAAAGATTATGGATTAGCATCCATTTCTGGTGGTTCTGGTGCATTATGTGAGGTGACAGTAAAAGTTGAGGATCCCTTGGGAAATAAGGTTTCAGCAAAATCTGTCGGTGAAGATATTGTAATTACTTCAGTTAAAGCAGTAATTGATGCAATCAATAGAATCATGCTCAAAAAGATGTTTAACGAAAAACAGGTAAGCTAAACCTAAAATTCCCTTGTTGTGATGTTTTGATATGTATAAAATTTCTTTAATTACCGGCGATGGGATTGGTCCTGAACTATCAGAATCTGCAATTTCTGTTTTAAATACAATTCATGACAAACTTGATTTGAAATTTGATATTACTAAATTATCTGCAGGTGACAAGGCACTATCTGAAACTGGTAAGGCACTTCCTGATGAAACAGTCGATTCCATAAAACAATCTGATGTTTGTTTGAAGGCACCAGTTGGTGAAAGTGCAGCTGATGTAATTGTGGTGTTGAGGAGAATGCTTGATTTGTATGCAAATATTCGACCTGCAAAATCATATCCACACATGCCTGCATTACGTGATGATATTGATATGGTGATAGTTCGAGAAAATACTGAGGATCTTTACATTGGTAAAGAATTCAGTTTAGGTGATTCATCTGTTGCATTAAGAATAATTTCTGAAAAAGCTTCAAAACGAATTGCAAAATATGCTTTTGAAACTGCCACACAACGTGATTCTATGAAAAAAGTTACTTGTGTTCATAAATCAAACGTAATGAGAATTACAGATGGTATGTTTGCAAAAGCCTGCACTGATGTTTCTAAAGATTATCCTGATATTACATTTGAAGAGATGTATGTTGATGCATGTGCAATGAATTTAATTCGACAACCAGAACAGTTTGACGTTGTAGTTACTACTAATTTATTTGGGGATATTTTATCTGATGAATCCTCACAAGTAGTTGGAGGATTAGGTATGGCACCAGCTGCTAACATTGGAGATAATTTTGCATTGTTTGAACCAGTTCACGGTGCAGCATTTGATATTGCAGGACAAAACATTGCCAATCCTTCATCTTTCTTGCTATCAATTAAGATGATGTTTGATTGGTTAGGAAACAAACACAATGATTCCAAATGCCTTGAGGTTGCTCAAAAATTAGAATCGACTATTTTTGATTTAGTAAAGACCGGTGTTAAGACCAAAGATATTGGTGGCGATAAGAGTACTACCGAATTTACAAAACACATAACTGATAATCTCTAAAAATAGAATGCCCCCGATTTAGTCGTGAGAATATGACGGTTGTCGTAATACTTTTGATTAAGATCATATCACAATAGATGTGAAAAATGATGTCAAATAACTTAACAAAACTTACTGAAAGAATTCAATTTCATTATCAAAAAGAAAACTATATGGAACAATTTATGGATGTACGAAAGGCAGACATTCAGAATTTTGAATCCATTTTATATCCTGCAAGTTTGTCTGGAATTGGAATACCTGAAAAAGATTCTGAAATTGATTATTTAGCAGAAGTTATGGCAAAAGATATTGTAAAAAAAGAATTTTCTTATTTTCTTTCATTTCTACAAAAAGTACCATGTGCAAATATTGAAATTACTTTAGACGAATTGGCAGAAACATTAGATAGGACATATGATGAACTTTGGGACAATGGTCATGAAGCTACTCAATTATTTGCACCATCCATATTGAAAAGAGAAATTAGAAAAAGAAAGAAATCTACAGGTAGTAAAATTGATTTTTCTATGAACTCGATAATGCCCATATTGGCTAACGAGTTAGGAAATAATCAAATCATTTTTTCTAATAAACACTGTTTTGGGAAAACATATCCTGAAACAATTGAAAAGCAAATTCTCGTATCAAATCATATTGATGCACAAAATACTGTAATTGATTGTCAAATTATTCAAAACCTTCATTTCCGTAATCCTGAATCAATGAGAAAAATCATAGTAAATGATATTGAAAAATCAGAATTTATGAATTCAAATTAATGCCTCTAAAGGGAAAAAGAAACCATTACAACATAAAATTACCGTCAATCACAATTCTAATTTAATGAATTAGTCTTGAATAGTTTTAGTAGAATTTAATTTAAGATTAAAAAAAATTAAATCATGTTCAAAGTCAAAAAAACTTTTTTTGGATTAGTATTAGGCCCTACTTTGTTTTTACTAGTCATTTTATCGCCAATTGATGGGTTAACTGATGAATCTAAATTTGTTCTGGGAATTGCCTTATGGATGGCAAGCTGGTGGATACTTGGAACAATTCCTCTTTATGCCACATCGCTAATTCCACTTATTTTATTTCCAATATTAGGAATAATAGATATTACAAAAATACCCCTATACTATCTTGATAAAATTGTATTATTATTTCTAGGAGGATTCTTACTCGCAAAAGCTATTGAAACATCAACACTTCACAAACGATTTGCTCTAAACATACTCAAAACTTTTGGAACTAAACCTCGATACATCGTTGGTGCTTTTATCATAATTACTGCATCTCTTAGTGCATGGATGACAAATACTGCATCCACATTACTAATTCTCCCAATAGCTATTGCAGTAATTTCTCAGATAAAAGGTTCTCAGGAAAGATCAAAATTTGGAACTTGTCTTATGTTGTGTGTGGCATATTCTGCAAGCATTGGTGGTGTGGCAACATTAATTGGAACTCCACCAAATGCTTTGTTTGCATCATTGTCTGAACCACTTGCAGGAATTGAAATTAGTTTTGGACAGTGGATGCTGGTTGGCATTCCAGTTAGTGCTGTATCTCTTGTCATTTTATGGCTCTATATGGTAAATGTATCCAAATTAGGTCACACTCCTATTGCAGGTACAAAACAAATGGTACAATTTGAACTTGAAAAGATCGGAAAAATGATCAAAGACGAAAAAATAGTGATGATTATTTTTGTTGGAACAGCTGTTGGTTGGATTTCTAGGGGTTTAATTTGGAAAGATTATGTTCCATTCATAGAAGATTATACTATAGTACTTGTTGCAGTAATAATTTTACTTGTTATCCCATCTACAAAGACTAAGAAACGACTTTTAGATCTAAATTCAGCTAAAAAAATCCCATGGGGGATTTTAGTGTTAATTGGGGGGGGATTGGCATTGGCTGGTGGATTTACAGCAACAGGATTAGATTCATGGATTGCAGATCAATTACTATTTGTATCTGGAATGGAATTTTTTGTAATAATTTTAGTCATTGTAGCTATAACTATTTTCTCAGGGGAATTAATGAGTAATACCGCTGGCGCTGCATTACTATTACCTGTAATGGCATCACTTGCTACTATATTGGATATGAATCCAATTTTGTTAATGGCACCAGTTGCTATTGCAACAAGCTTTGGGTTTATCATGCCAGTAGCAACACCGCCAAATGCAATTGTTTTTGGTAGTGGATATGTCACTGCTAGCAAAATGGCAAGATTTGGTCTTCCATTAAATCTAATCAGCATTTTATCAATTACAATTATGATGAGTATCTTAATCCCATTAATTTGGAATTAATTTTTAATTTTACAACCTATTCACATCATTCTAGATACAGCACAAACTCAGTCATAAAGAGGGGCATTCTATTTTTACTGATAATCTCTAAAAGATATTTTATTTATTAAAATAACGAGGTACAAGGAAAACACGTTGAATCAAGGACGTATTCCTAACATGATGTGTTTTCCAGACCGTTTGCTCTACGACGCAGAACAATGGTTTCTCGTCATAACTAATACGTTAAAATCACATTTAACAATGATCCAAATTTCCATCTAGTGATAATTACTTCATACCTATGATATTCTTTGAATGTATTCTTCATGAATTTTTTTCTGGTTTTGCACAATCCACAAAAATACTTCATAATTTGTATTCATATGTGATCCTATTTTTTTTTGTTAAACTTGGAAAAGTGTAAAAAATTTGATCTTTTAGTTATTTTGACGTATTGAGCCTATTCTACCTTAAAATTTCCAATTTTTTATGATTGCCAATTTTTATTAAATACAATTTTCTCAATACATTATGGTCGATTGCTGTATTTGTAAACTCGTTCCTGGAACTCTAAAAATTACTGATGGAAATCCAAAATACAAAGGAAAACCAATTTGTAAAGAATGTGCAGGATATCGTAAACTACTCAAAGAAACTAAGTAGATTCTTCAGATTTTGTTTTATTTTTAGCAGCCCAATTTTCATACATTTTGATTAATTCATCTACGTCTTTGCCTTCTTCAGAATAAGTCACAATGACTCCGAATGTTCCTTTAGTATCATGTCCTCTTGCAAAATATCCCCAAAATGAGTCTGGTAATTTTGCAAAACTACTAGAATCATGTGACACTCCAATCAAATTATTCCCAATCACTTCTACAACTTTTTTTGCATCTTTTTGCTCAATCATTTCTAATTGACGCCTTTTCTTCTTTTTAATTTCTCACCGGTTAGTGTGGTGTTATTGTTGAAATCTTCTAATTTCTTCTCAATCTCTTCTTTTTCTTCTTTAGTTACTTCTCGAATTATAACATCTTCACCATCTGCAAAATTTCCACATTTATTACATATCCATAATGGAGCTTTATCTTTAGCAAAGACTATTGGTAATCTTCTTTCATTGCATTGTTTACAGAATAATGTCATCTTATCAACTTCTATGGGCTAAGCCTATCTGGGTCTCGTGGATACAAAACAACTTCGCGAACATTATCAATTCCAATTAAAGTGGTCATCAACCTATCTAATCCCATTCCCCATCCTGAATGTGGTGGCATCCCCCAATCAAATGTTTTAAGATGGTCTGTAAATTGATTAGGATCTAATCCTTGTTCTTTTAGTCTCTCTTTGAGCATTTCTGGATTATGAAGCCTAGTTCCTCCTGAGGATAATTCTAAAAATCCATATTGCAAATCAAAAGAGCGTGAAAGTGTGGCGTCTTCATCCTTTTCTCTAATGTAAAATGGTTTTAGTTTCATAGGCCAGTCAGTTAAAAAGAAAAATCCTGGATGGTTCTGTCCAATAATTCTAAGATGCGAATCAAGTAAATCGTCTCCAAATTCTACTTTTTCTCCTACTTTTTTCAACTCTTCAATACATTGTGTGTATGTTATTTTCTCAAATGGTGTTGAAGGTACTTCTATTGTGTGCTCAATTGCCTCTTGTTCTGCTTTACAATTTTCTGAAATATCTTTGTAAACTGATACAACAAGTGATTCTAAAACTTTCATGACATCTTCATAGTCCATAAATGCAGCTTCAATGTCGATACTGGTAAATTCTGTTAAATGTCGTCCTGTGTGGGAATTTTCGGCTCTGTAAAAGTTTGAAATCTCAAATACTCGTTCTAGACCAATTGTCATTTGTTCTTTGTATAATTGTGGGCTTTGAGCAAGATATGCTGTTTTCCCAAAATAGTCTAATGAAAATAAATCTGCACCTCCTTCACTTGCACTACCAATAATTTTCGGTGTTGTAATCTCGATGAATTTTTTGTCTACAAGAGTTTTTCTTAATGATTGTAATACATGATGTCGTAATTTGAAAATTGAAGCTGTTCTTTGATTTCTCATATCTAATGCTCTATGATTTAATCTGGTATCGATATTGCTTTCTACTCTACCAATTGGATCTACTGGTAAAGGATGAATGGCTTTTCCTAAAACTTCAATTTCATCTGCTTTAACCTCAAATGCAAAATCTCGAGCTTTGGTTTCTTGAACTATTCCTCTAATGCTAACAACACTTTGACGGTTAATCTCACCGAGATTGTCATTTAGTTCCCCTTTGACAATAACTTGGGATATTCCTGAAACATCACGAAGTGTGATAAATGACATCTTTCCTAATTTTCTAAGATCTTCAATCCATCCTCCTAAAATTACCTCTTTTCCAATCAAATCTTGGTTTAATTCAGAAATATCGTGAGTCTTTACAAAAACCATGTCTATCTTTTATCCTCAAATTCTATCTCAATGTCAAGGTTTCGGGCGTTTCTGACTATCTGTACCACTTTTTCAGTATCAATAGGAAATTTAGGTGTCCATTTACCTGAAACTACTGCTTTAGTTTTTTGAACTCCTCCTGGTGCCCAAACGGCATTAATTGATAAAATTTTAGTTGGAAAGAACATATCTTCTATGAAACGCTTGTCTGTTTCATCAGCCTCTACAAGCCAAATTTTCCCTTTAAACTGGTCTTGTAATATTCGATACAGTGTCCTACTTTGTCTAATTAACATGATATCGTTTTTTGCTAGAGATAATACAAAATTTCCATCAAATTCTTTACAAGAATATAATGTAAAATTCTCAATTTCTTTATTTGATTTTGCAATTTTTGCAAGATTCATAGATGCTTCTACATCAGCTTTTGTCAATTCACCTGATTCAACTTTACTTTCACATTGAGGGCAAAGAACAGAATTTTTTGCATCAAAGCCACAGATAGGTAATTTCATTTAAATCGACTTTTTAATTCTGATAATGTTGTTTATATCCCTTAGTGCAAAACAAAAATTCTAGTTTGGATCTAAGAGAACAATGACATTTCTATCAGTAAAAGGATTATCCTCAAAATATTCTTCATCTAAGGGACCTGTTTATGCTGTAGATGATGTGGATTTTGAATTGAATGATGGTGAATCTATGGGGATTGCAGGTGAGAGTGCATGTGGAAAAAGTACCTTGGGTTTATCATTGATTCGAATGCTTTCAGGAGGAATCTCTGAAGGGAATGTCACTTTTGATGGAATTCCTATTTTAGATATGCTGGAATCAGAATTTGATGATGAATACAGGTGGAAAAAAATCTCTATGATTTTCCAGGGTGCCATGAATTCTTTGGATCCTGTATTTACAATAAATGAACAATTTGTTGAAATTTTAAAGGCACATTCCTTTAATGGTGATTCAAAGAAAATAATTTCAGATGCGATGACTTCTGTCTACCTTGATGAACATGTCTTAAAAAAATATCCTCATGAGCTAAGCGGTGGAATGAAACAAAGAGTAATTATTGCAAT
>DAOWGL010000053.1 GCA_030637455.1 Candidatus Nitrosopumilus sp.
GGATCTAAATATTGTTGACATGTACATGTTGGAATTTGACATCTTCCTGCTCTCATAAGAGAACTACTATTTTCATTTCTACTATGTGCCTCATCTGTATGGTGACATCTTTTACAATTCATATCGAAAACATTCTCTTCTAATATTTAAGCCAGAATTAAGGAATTAAAACAGCTCTTGCTTCAATTTCAGAATCTTTTAATTTTTTGAGTACTTCATTTGCTTGTTCTAATGGAAAAATTTCAGAAATAACTTCAATATTTTCTTCATCACATATCTTGATTACTTGTTCCATGTCTTTTGTAGAGCCAATCAAAGTCCCACGAATTGTTTTTTCCTCAAATGGCATAAATGGTGGATTCTCACCAACAGTTGCAATCACAATTAATCCTCCTTTCTTTACTGATTTTATTGCAGTATCTGTGACTATGTCTGCCGGAGCAAATACTATGGCTGCATCCAACGTACCGTGTTTTTCTTTTAATGTATCTAGAAACTCTTCTTGATTTTCAGAAAACACTATTGCATCTGAGGCGCCTAATCTTTTAGCAACATCGAGATGGTTCTGTGACCTTGAAAATGCAATGACTTCACAATTTTCTACTTTAGCAAACTGAATTGCCATGTGTCCTACTCCTCCGATTCCAAAAATTCCAATTTTTTTATTTTGTTTTGGTTCTGCAGCTTTAACTGCTTTGTATGCTGTGATACCTGCACAAAATAATGGTGCGGCATACTCTGCCTTCATGTTGCCTGGTACTTTGGTTGCAAAATCTTCTACAACTGTAATGTATTCTGTATATCCTCCTTTGAAAGATTCTCCTGTAATTATTGATGATTCACAGAGATATTCTTTCCCTTCTTTACAATATTGACATTCTTTACATGCTTCTAGAAGAGGAGTTATTCCTGCTCTATCTCCGATTTTAAACTTAGTAACTTTATCTCCAATCTGAACTACTTTTCCAACCACTTCGTGACCTGGAACTGTTGGTAATGCTGGTGGAATCCCGATATCTTTCCAGTCTCCTTCAATTCCATGAAGTTGTGAATGACAAACACCACAAGCTTCTATTTTTAATAAAATTTCATTTGATCTTTTAATTTCATGTTTATCAATTTGTGTAAGTTTCAAGGGCCTTGTTTCAATTTTGGCACATTTTTCAAGTACCATTGCGCGCATTTTTTCCATAAAATTAATAATTCATCACGAAATTTTAACATTCGTTAATTGATTTTTCTCTATAATGTGGTGAAAACCCTCGCCTCTTAGACTATATTGGATTTAATTTTATGGGGTTGTATCCAGCGGGTGTTGAAATTATCATCAATCTGATAAATCTGATGGTTAGAGGTTGGTCTATCCTAAGCAATAGGCCAGCCTTGCTTTTACGCTAAGATTTATTTGCAAAATTAACAAGTTGTGCATATGGCTGAAATTACAGATGAAGACCGTGAGCGAGTCAAATTATTACAATTTATCACAAGTTCTAAACATGAATTCAAAAAACTAACTCTGGAGCAATTAAAAAGATTACAAGAACTAGTTGAAAAAAAAGATTACAGTCATGATAAAAAAGCACACAAATCTAAAGTCAAATTGCTAGCTAGAATTAACGTTAGAATTTATGAATTAACAGAAAGAAAAGGAATTTGGAATTAGATATGCCAATTAGGTACAAATATTCAAACAAATCTGATAAACTGTGGTAGAGAATAATCTCATTCATGAAAGCAGCCCCTATCTATTACAACATGCGAATAATCCTGTCAATTGGTATGGTTGGAATGATGAGTCATTAAAAAAAGCGAAAGATGAAAACAAACCTATTTTCCTAAGCATTGGATACAGCTCTTGCCATTGGTGCCATGTAATGGCTCACGAATCTTTTGAAAATGAAGATGTTGCTGAATTTATGAATGAACATTTCATTAACATAAAAGTTGACAGAGAAGAAAGACCTGACATTGATGATATTTATCAAAAAGTTTGTCAAATAGCTACTGGTCAAGGCGGTTGGCCCTTGAGTATTTTCCTTACACCTGATCAAAAACCATTCTATGTTGGTACATATTTCCCTGTTTTGGATTCGTATGGTCGTCCTGGATTTGGAAGTATATGCAGACAACTCTCACAAGCATGGACAGAAAAACCAAAAGATATTGAAAAATCTGCTGAGAAATTTATTGGTGCATTACAAAAAACTGAAACAATACAAACTATTTCAAAATTGGAAAGAACTATTCTTGATGAGGCAGCTGTGAACTTGTTTCAATTAGGGGATGCAACTTATGGTGGATTTGGTTCGGCACCAAAATTTCCCAATGCTGCAAATGTTTCATTTTTGTTTAGATATGCAAAACTATCTGGATTGGGTAAATTCAATGAATTTGCGCTCAAAACTCTCAAAAAAATGGCTAATGGGGGCATCTTTGATCAAATAGGGGGCGGTTTTTCCAGATATTCCACTGATGCAAAATGGTTGGTTCCTCATTTTGAAAAAATGCTTTATGACAATGCTTTGATTCCTGTAAACTATGCTGAAGCATACCAGATAACTAAAGATCCTTTTTATCTTGATGTTTTGAAAAAAACACTTGATTTTGTTTTGCGTGAAATGACTTTGTCTGAAGGTGGATTTTATTCTGCATACGATGCAGACTCTGAAGGAATAGAGGGGAAATTCTATGTGTGGAAAAAAAGTGAAATAAAAGAAATTCTAGGAAGTGATGCAGATCTATTTTGTTTATACTATGATGTAACTGATGGGGGGAATTGGGAAGGAAATAATATTTTATGCAATAATCTTAACATATCTACTGTTGCTTTCAACTTTGGAAAATCTGAATCTGAGGTTAGTGACATTTTAAAATCTTGTTCAGAAAAATTACTCAAAGTACGTTCAACAAGAATTCCTCCTGGATTGGATGACAAGGTGTTGCTTTCATGGAATTCCTTGATGATTACTGCCTTTGCTAAAGGATATCGTGTAACTGGAGATAAACGATATCTTGATGCTGCCAAAAATTGCATTTCCTTCATAGAGGAAAAACTTGTGGTAGATGAGAAATTATTGCGAACTTACAAAAATGGAGTTGTAAAAATTGATGGTTATTTAGAGGATTATTCTTATTTTGTAAATGCATTGCTAGATGTATTTGAAATTGAACCTGATGAAAAATATCTTAAATTATCAGTAAAATTAGGACATCATTTAGTGAATCATTTCTGGGATTCTGAAAATAATAGTTTCTTTATGACTTCTGATGATCATGAAAAACTGATTATTAGACCCAAGAGTAA
>DAOWGL010000110.1 GCA_030637455.1 Candidatus Nitrosopumilus sp.
AACATATGGCATATTCAAATGCATTGTATTTTGGATCACACTTTGACAAGTTGACTGAAGAAGTACTCTCCACATTTAATATAAAACAAAAATTACAAAAAAATACCAAGCCAGATATTTCAAAAAAATAGAAAAGAAAAATTAGTTACAATCACTACAATCAGGATTAATACATACAGGATTATGTTTTCCATCTCGTGTAGGGTGTGATGTATCTCGTCTTCTTTCGGTTCTAGTCATTCTTCATGTAGGTGAGCATAATTAAAAAAGCAGGATTCTGAATATATTTACAAATGTTTGAAAATATCAGATATTTCAAATATATCTTAAGAAGTACAATCAACTACAATAAATTTTATAATTGTTACCACTAAACATGTCAAAGAAAATACTAGAAAATGAACAGGACATATCTCATGAAAAATTCAAAGCGAAATTCAAAGAGAGAATTGAAAGGGGTGAAGCCTTTGATTTTACCTAGAAGGTTAGAATCTAAAGTTCGCCCCATACAACTTTGAAGCCTGTTTTACCACACACTCTTTCTAAATGGTCTATACCATTGCAAACCCTGCAAAGTAAATTCTAGTAAACTAAGTAAACAAATCAGAGAAGATATCAGAGATTCAAATCCGTAGATCATCTTTAAAAACTGGAAATCAGGTTAAATGATATTGCAACAATTTGCAAATACCCATTCCATGAGAAATGAAATTCTCAGTTTAATGGTAGAAAAAGGATTAGAAGAGGACTATTATGTAGAAATGCTAGATTATACTATAGACCTGTTTGAGAGCCAAGGTCTTGGAACTGAATATTATGGATATCATAACATCAATCATGAATTAGAAGTAACATATTTTTCACTTTTAGCTTCCAATCAAAAGAGAGTTCAATTCACAGATGAGGATATCAAATATCTGTATGTCGCAGCTTTATTTCATGATTTTGATCCTCAAAAAAGTGTCGACAAACCTCACGAAGAAAGTGTTTTGAAATTTATTTCAATGGATAAAAAACTTCGTCAATTAATCAATGAAGCAAATTTAGATTTAGAAATAATCAAAGTTTTGATTTTAAGAACAACTTATCCTTGGAGTGGTAAATTAAAAGAAAATGCAGAGACTGAGATAAAACGATGTTTTGATAGGTCAGATTTAACAAGAAACAACTTACCATATCAAGAACACATTATGGAAATGGGATGGTATCTATCAGTTGTAGATAGAATTAGCGGATATGCATTAGGAGATTTTGCAAAAGCAATGGGAATGGCAAAGATGAACGCACATGCACTGGCATGGAGACCATCATTAATTGTTAGAAGTGCAGTTGCATATTTTGAAGAATTATTAAATAAAGAAACAGACATGGCAAAAGGAATTCTCAAAATTCTTCCAAAAGAAATGAGGAAAAATTTCTTTGATACAGTATTATCATTTATGAAAATTAGACAACAAGAAATTACAATTCAAGCTAAATGTTCATATGAAAATCTAAAGTTAGTTCCTACAATAGAATCAATGGCAACAAGAAAGGATCCAAAATTCATCAATACACTATATGAAATATTTATGGAATTACCAACACCATTACAATTTGAAAAAGAGAATTTTGAAAAATCAGTTAAAGATCCTCAAGTTATTATCAATACACTACGATTGAATGGCAAAGATGGAGAAATCATTGGATTTTCAAAAGGCGCGCCACTTGAGAATTACAAATTACGAGAAGAGATTAGAGATGAGCATTACGGTGTTAGAAATACAATATTTTTAGAACCACTTGCACTGAAAATGGGGTATTGGGGGTTGAAAGGAGGTAGTGAGATGCGCCACATGTTTATCATGCAGGCCCATTCCATGAAATTCAAATTTTTAACCAGTTTTGCATTAAGAGATGTCATTAGGTCCAGAATCGATAAAGAGCAAGCAGAATTTGTAACACTATTTGATCCTGAAAGATGGGATTACTATAGAATCAAAATTTAGATTCAGCACATGAAAAAATCAATTTTAAAAACATTAGAATCAGAAATTCAAGGAGACATACACTCATCAAAAGAATTTAGAGAATTTTATTCAGTCGATGCAAGTTCCTATAAAATCATTCCAAAAATCATAGTGGTTCCAAAAAATGAAAAAGATGTAATCAATACTATAAAAATTGCAAAAAAAATGAAAATATCTGTTACAGTAAGAGGTGCAGGAACAGGTCTGGTAGGAAGTGCCTTAAACACAGGAATAATACTAGATATGAAAAAGTTTGATTCAATCAAGATTGGAAAAAACCATGTCAATGTAGGAACTGGTACGGTTAAAGGAAATTTAGATAATGAATTAGAAAAATGTAAAAAATTCTTCCCTCCCAATCCATCAATTGGATCATTTTGTTCGGTTGGAGGAATGTTAGGCAATAATTCAAGCGGGAGTAGAAGTCTGAAGTATGGAAGTATGATAGACAATGTTATAGAAATTACATTTGTTAATGGTAATGGAGAAAAAATAGTCCTTCCAAGAGATAATAAAACATCTAAAGAAATAATTAAAATAACAAATTTTATAGATTACAAAAACTTTCCAAATGTAACTAAAAATTCATCAGGGTATAGATTAGACAAAATTAAAACAACAAAAGACTCACACAAAATTATAATTGGTTCAGAAGGAACACTAGGAATAATAACAGAAGCAAAATTAAGTCTTTTAGACAAGCATGAAAACCTTATTTCAGGAATTGTCTTTTTTGACAATGAAATTAAAGCTCTTGATTTTGTTGATGATGCAAGAGCAAAATCATTAAAACATAGAACAACAAAGAATGAAGCAGAAATTAATGCAAGAGGATTGGAGTTTTTTGATTATTACGGACTTCAGTTTCTAAAAGAAGATT
>DAOWGL010000105.1 GCA_030637455.1 Candidatus Nitrosopumilus sp.
AAAATCCCATCTCATCAATACTTTGAATAAATTCTACAGGTTCATCATTTAGTGTGACAAAGAATTTTTCATTTCCTGAAATTGGAGGAAATTCAAAATTAGCATATGTCTCTAAGGGGTAACTATTGTATCCTCTGATACTAAGTGTTGTTCCTGCTTCATCAAATTTTGCTGCAGAATACCAAGCTCCTGAGTCATATCTAAAATCAAAGTCACCACCATCTTTCTTTGCAGTGACAGGAATTACAGTTGTATCAACGGGTGCAAAGCAGCTATAATAAAAGACATCTTCAGTAATTGCAGGATCTGGATACATTGAGAAATCTAAGATTTCTCCAGGTTCAATTTTTTCAATAAATTCAATGTTTTGTGTAATATCTAATACATTTTCATATCCATGAACAACTGCATAGATTTTAGGATAAAATATAGTGTGATTACCTATGTTTTGAATTCTTCCTGTAATGTGACCATCATTGTGTTTTACCAAAGTTTTGTCATACAATATTTGAATTGGAATTTTATGTGTGATTGATTTTTGAAATGTTATTTCAGGATTAACAAGTACTGGAGTGTTAGATAATAACTCAGGAAATTTTATTTTAAATGGTATTTCATTTCCAGGACCTAATGGAACGTGATTAATTATTTTTGAAATTGTTTTAGAATCATCAATTACAGAAACAGTAATTGTGGGAATAACTCCAAAATCATTTGTGTTTTTTACATTTCCTACAACAGTATAGATTCCATTAGAATCAAAATATCCTAAATATTCATGTAATGGAACATAGACATCAGCAAATGCTAATTGAGGAACAAACAACATTACAAATAGTAATCCTAACAATAAATGAATTTTTGAGGCTAAAACTCTAGAAGGAATTGATAATATCTTCAAATCCAGATGTTGGTTTTTCAAGTATACCTGGTCTATAGTCTTCAATTAATTTGTCTATTAGATCTCTTGCTTTAATATGATATCTCTTTTTTAATTCTACTAATCTAATCTCAACTAATCCATCATCTACAATTTGTGATAGATATAGTGAAACAGTTGATGGTGATTTTTTAACTGCTCTAACTAATTGTGAAAATTCTAATCCATCATTTTCGATTAGTGCAAGTAACAAATCACGTGGAGTTTGTTTTCTTAAAGCTTTGATTACAATTGATTCATCTTCAGTAATTCGAGGTGGATAGAATCTTGCTTGTCGTGGTCCACGTATTACTTTGACTATTCCACTTTTTTCTAATTTACCTAGATAATGACTTACAACTCCATTTTTTAATCCAGAAGAACGCATAATTTCACGGAATTGGATTCCTGGATTATCCTCAATAATTTGTTGTAATTGTGAATCTCTATCAGTCATTTCTAAACACTCCCAATGCCAATAATCCTAATGTGACAAATGTCAATAAATGTCCTACCTCAGAGAGGGATAATTCTTTAAGATCAAAGATAGTTGGCCATGTGGCATCAACAAGTAAAACAATTTCTGCTGCAATAAAGTTAGTAAAAGCTGTAGCACTAAGTAAAAGTCGCTTTGTTCTTAATCTAGAATATGCGAATCCTGCAAGTACTGAGATAAAGACTGCAAGTGTAATTCCACCAACATGCAAAAAGATGTGTGCTAAATGATAACCATGTAATAGATGAGGGATGATTATTGGCATAGCCAAAATTGCAATTACACCAGCAACAACAATTGAGAATAGTGTAGATTTCTTTTCAACTATGCTTTCAGGTCTAAACAAAGTGATCAAAATACCTGTTTTAGAGATTTAAAGCGACTGGTTCAATGATCGAATAGAATCCAATCAAACATGAAGAATCCCATTCTTGATTAAAAATTCCAAGCCCTGAACAAAGGTTTTATCATCTATTTGACCATCGGCCCACCACTCTGCATTATTTTTAATCCAATCAGGAATTTCTTGAGATTCTGAAGTCTCTTGTTGGGTTTGAGGAATTAGAATAATTTTATTTTTAATCAAATATTCAATTCCTTGAATGAATGTATTATCATCTATTTGCTCTTGAGACCACCACAATGCATTGTTTCTAATCCAATCAGGGATTGAAATCTCGTTTGATGATATTCTGTCAATTACAACAGGAAATGTTGCCTTTGCAAGTTTGTTGCCATCTAAATTTTTGAAATTGAAATTTACAATACCAGTTACATCATTTGGAATCATAAATTCTGCAATGTTATGTTCATCTTTAGAATCAGTACTAATTCCATTTTTTTCAAAAATTATCTTTTCATTTTGAGTTACTGAAAATTCATAATTTGTTGCAACTGGTTTGTTTTTTAAGAAAATATCAGTTACATCAAAAAGTATTTTTGCATTTGAATTTGATTTTAGATTTTCAGGTTCTGAGGACATTAGAACTCTAAATTGTCCATTATCAGTAACTGCACTTAGATGAGTATAATCACGGTCTGGCTTGATTACAAAATCCATCCCGTTTTGGTTTGAATTGTTATCAAAAACTTTCTGTAATTCTTTTTGATATATTATAAAATGAACAATTCGTCCATCAGAAAAAAAGTCATCAATGTTTACAATATTTTCAGATAATTGTACTCCATTGACATACATTGTAAATCCAGATACTAGTAAATCACCAAAATTTTTTGGAATAACTAACTCTTCATGAACTACTGATGTTTGGTTAATGTTTGATTGACTCCACTCAAATGGCATGAAAAAGCTAATTTCTTTAGAACTAGAATCATAATTGAAATTAGAAATTTTATCATAGTAAGTAACCACATGGATGTTTTGTTCACCAAAATTTGGATCAATAAAATCATGTCTAGATGTTTGGGCTATTGAAATTCCAGCGTTGAAGACTAGAGGTTCATCTAATTTTTGAGAATATCCATCAGCAGTTAGTACACTCACATCTAATTTGTATAATCCACCTTCACTTAATTTTGGTCCTTTAACGTGTACCATTCTGCTTTCTAATCCCAATAATGAACCAAATAGTCCTCCTCCATTTTCTTCATCTAAAATTATTGAATCAGTTTCTTCGGATACAAAATTAAAAACCATGAATCCATTATCTGCTTTGAATTCTTGCTCAAAAAGAAATTGTTCTCCACGTTCAGATTTTATTTGAAAAGTAACATCTCGAAGAGTAATTTTTGAATTAAAGTCAATTAATGAAATTGATATTTGTTGATCATCACTTTCATCAGGATCACTTTTTGATGATGATACTTCTAAAGTTACTAATTTACCATTTAGATCAACAGGAGGAAAAGTTTCACTGCCTACACCATGACCATAGACATTATCAAATCCAATAGCAAAAACAGAAGAAATTATTAAAAATGCAAATAATGAAAAACTTTTCAAACTAGGTCCACTTGTCTGGATTTTTCTTTCTAATTTCTTTTCCATCAACTGTAACTTGATCTTGTTCTTCAAAAACTGTATGCCATCTACCGTTATCAGGGAAAATTTTATTCATTTCTTCAACTTTATCATTTGTTGGTGCCTGATTCATCAAAGCTCCCCATCTCATGTTTTGAACTTTTGGCATGATATCATTGATGTCTTTCATTATACTATCACTTAACATAATTTATTTAAAAACCTATGATTGGATTCTCATGATTCCTTCTTTAATCAAGAATTGAATTCCTTGAATAAATGAATCATCATCAATTTGTCCTGCTGCCCACCACTCTGCATTGTTTTTAATCCAGCCTGGAATATCATTTGAGCCAGAACCAGAACCTTGTGTTGTTGGAGGAATTTTTAGAACATCTTCTTTAATCAAATATTGAATTCCTTGAATAAATGAATCATCATCAATTTGTCCTGCTGCCCACCACTCTGCATTGTTTTTAATCCAACTAGGAATTGGTGTTTTCTCAGGTACTGATGGAGTTGAGGTTGAAGAATCTGGTCCAATTTCAATTATTGCTGAACCAATTCCGGCATATGTTGGATCATAATCTAATCCAGTTCCATAAACTAGAATGTCAACTCTAATTTGACCAGCAGATGGAACATAGATTCTTTGAACGTCTAATCCTTCAATAGAGTTGATTCCTGGATTAACTAAATCATCACCATCATTTCGTGCTATTTCATTATCAGATTCATCTAAAACAACATATGCATATCTTACATCTTTGATTAGTTCTCTGTTTTCATTGAAGAATGTAAACTCAAATGGAACATCTTGATTTGCACCATATTTTCCATCCCATGAAATGTTAACTGTTGTTGGAACTTGTTCAAAGTTGTCAGTATCTACTAGATAAAATTCAGTAGAACTTTTTGATACTTCATCTAACGGAACTAATTTCAAATCCATCTGTAAATTATCATAATTAGAAGGACCAAGAGTTTCATTAATTTTTTCTAATTCATTTTTAGTAATTAAGAAATGAACAATGTTTGTATCCTCAGATGAATATGGATCATTAAGTAAGGCTCTCTGATCAATTTCAACACCATTAACGTATCCTTTGAACTGTTTTCCATCTGCATAAGGTGCAAATGTTTTTGGAACTCTAACTTCTTCGTGAACTACTTGTACCAGATTAACATAGTCTGGACTCCAATCAAATGGCATATCAAATGAAATTGAATTATCAGATGTATCAAATGCAAAGTTATCAACATCATCATAGTATGTTTTTACAATTACGGGAATTTCTTCAGCATTTGCAGTTTTGATAATAAAGTCTTGTTCTTGTGCAACACTAACAAAAGTCTCG
>DAOWGL010000153.1 GCA_030637455.1 Candidatus Nitrosopumilus sp.
AATTTAGTATAATAAAAGAATATTTGGCTTTCTGTGCGTATAAGGACCCCTTTTGAGACAATTATGAAATAAAAAATAAAATTATTGCTTAGTAGGATCTTTGCTCAAGATATTCAAAACATGTTCAATAATCTGTTTTTCACCACCTTCATGACCATTTTGTCTAACTGCATCTGAACCTAAACTGACAAAAATCAAATTATCATCTCCCAAAGGAAACGTAATTCTAGATATTTTCTCAAATTTGGCAACAGCATACAAACCATGTCCAATTTTTGGAATCAATTCATTCCTACCTTTCCATGCAACAGATGCTCTTTTCAAAGATGCAGCAGTTTCCTCAGCAGATAGGTAATTTGTAATTCCTTCTCTATGACTAGTAGCTAAGATATTTCCATCACTGTCAGTAATCAGACTATGTCTAATGTTTACATCTGAATCCATAATCTTCTTCAATAGAACTGTAAAATCCATAATTTAGGGTAACACAAAATGTTATTTAAATTCATTTATGAATCTCAAAAATAATTCTTTGTCACGGAATTTATTTTTAGATTCTTTCAGAGTGAATTAAAAAATAATTACAAATCTCTGAATTTTACTAAATTATAAAAATATGATGCATTAGTTTCAATTGTTCCTTTTTTTGGAATTTTTTGCAAGCCCACATTCTTTGATTCCAATGCGGCTTGAGCAGCACCTCCAGCAAAACAAAGTGCCCACAAAAAGTCTTTTTCTTTAAGCATCGTACAAGTAAAAGCAGAGCAAAAAATATCGCCAATGCCAGTCGTGTCGTGGATATTCTGATTTGGCAATGTTATAGAATAAATTTTATCTTTTACCAACAAAGAAACATTTGTCTTATCAGTCAACACCACATGTTTGATTCCTTTTTTCTGTAATGCCAGCATCATTTCATCATGAGTTCCATTTACAATTTGGTTAGATTCTTCAGGATTGACCTTGATTGCATCGACATTAGTTAAATCAAGATCAGTTTTTTCCAAGAAAATATTATTTTGAGAATCTTTACGTCTCAAAAATCCCTGAGGATCAACGAAGAGGAAATTTGAATCACTCTTAATTTTTTTAAATGTATCATCAGATATCTCATGATAAATCGGACTTACAAGGTGAGCATCAGCATCACTTTGGGAATAATCAATTTTTTCACATTCATTTTCTAGTTTGAGTGTTCTATCAGAGCCAGTAATTGAAATAGCGAATTTTGTGGTATTTTTTTGAGATTCTGAATTTACAAGATTAATTTTATCATCATCCAAGTATTGTTTTGGGAAATCAGGACCAAACTTGGTATACAAATCTACATCAAACTTGAATTGCCTAGCAGTTATACCAGAATAGCAAGCAGCCCCACCAATTTGTTCATAATTGTTTTCATCAATAGTTATCGTGTCAATTGCACAATGGGAAAAAACAGCTAGTTTCATTTCTTCTTGATTTTAATCAGTATGGATTTAGTTTTTTGCATTTTTTTTAGCGATGCACTCCTCACAAATAATCTCACCGTGAATTATCACTACTTCTATTCCAGATCTAAAACAAGTATGGCAAAGACCACGCATGATATATCAATTGAATTCATTCGATCTATGATTAAAACATGTGGAATTTTTATCCAAAATACAGGCACAAAATAACCAATTTTAATTAAAATTCTACAAGAATATAAGTAGGCAGATTTACTCATGTTCATGCCACTTAAGCGTGCAAGTAGAGGTCGTACTAAGGGAGGAAAAGGATCCTCAGGCACTGTTCAATGTACAAACTGCGGACAGACAGTTCCAAAAGACAAGGCAAAAAAAGTCACATCAAAATTAAATTTGGTTGAACATACTTTGGCAAAAGAACTACGTGCACAAGGCGCATATATTGCATCACCAACAGTTTTGAAACATTATTGTATTTCATGTGCAATCCACTTTAAGATTCTAAAAATTAGATCTGCAGATAGTAGAAGAAAACGTGGAAAACTTCGTTAGTGTTATTCTTTAAGCACAAACTTTCAACACTAAAGTAATCAATTTAAAATCTATAATTCTTTATCTTCTATCTTTTTGATTTCTTTTTCTATTTTTTGAATATTTTTGTTCCAAATCCCAATGTATTTTTCTATTTTTTCAACCTCTTTTTTAGAATTAGGATTTGAGTTAATCAAAGACGCTCTTTTTTCTAAATGTTGATTCAACCTCTTTTTAGAATCATCTAACTTTTTGTGTTGTATTTCTAAGACCTTTTTTGTGATAA
>DAOWGL010000165.1 GCA_030637455.1 Candidatus Nitrosopumilus sp.
AGTTGGACTATCAATGCAAATTGGTGAAATTTCAGTGGAGCAAGCTTTTGATTTGGTAATCAAAGCATATCCCTTCAGAAATTTGAAAATTGAAGATCTACTTGATGTGTTAAATTTACTCGATTCAAATTATTTGATATTTTTTGATAGAACAAAAATGACTTATTGGAAGAAAGGCGGTGCTTTCAAATATTATTTTGAAAACCTTTCTACAATACCTGATATTTTGAAATTCAAAGTTTTTGATAGTGTTGGCAAAAAAATTATTGGATCTTTAGATCAAAGATTTGTAGGTGATTTTGGTGACTCGGGAAATATTTTTGTATTAAAAGGTTCACAATGGAGAATTCTAAATGTAGATGAAAAGTCATTCAGTGTAAATGTAGAGCCTTTCAGAGGAGGAGGAATCACTGTACCATATTGGGAAGGGGAAAGTATTCCAATTGATTATAAGACTGCAAGAAAAGTAGGATCTTTTCGTAGCAAAGTTAAGAATGGAAATTTTACATTGACAAATAAAATAATTGAAGAATTAACTATTGATCCAATTCCAGATGAAAATAACATTGTAATTGAATCTAATCGTTCTCAAGGATCAATAGTAATCCATTCTTGTATGGGTTCAAAAATTAATTCCACATTATCTACATTACTTTCTTCAATGCTGTCTACTATGTTGGGATCAGTAGTTGACTCTCGTTCTGATGGATACAGAATTGTTTTATCTTCAACAGCAAGAATTTCAGAAAAACTCTTCATAGAAATTCTAAAAGATGATTATGATTTACAATCAGTTGTTAGTGCATCTTTAACTGGGACACATAATGTAAATTGGCGAACTTGGTGTGTTGCAAAAAAATTTGGTGTAGTTGGTCGTGGTGCAGTATATGAAAGAAAATCTGCTCGATTTTTGTATGAACGATATTCTAAAACAGCACTTGTACATGAAGCATTACGAGAATTATTTCATGACAAATATGATCTAAAAAATACTGAAAAAATTCTAAAAAAGATCAAAGATGATGAAATTCATGTTACTTGGTTAGAAGTTGATAAATTCTCAAAATTGGCTGAACCTGTTTTAGATCATACTGCAAAATATTATGCCTCTCCAGCAAATCTTGACAAAGGGATTATTGATCTTGTTAAATCTAGGCTAGAAAAAACTAAACATCGTTTAATTTGTGCTCGTTGTGGAAAATGGGAACGTGTAATGCAAACCTTTGAGGTAAAAGATTTGATGATTTGCCCTTATTGTAAGGCAAGACAAATCACTGCTACATATTATTCAGATTATGATTTACCTAAAATAATTAGAAAAAAACATGATGGAAAAAAACTATCTGCAGAAGAAAAACACAAGTTTGTTCGTGCCTGGAAAGTTGCCTCATTGGTTGAAAATTTTGGTAAAACTGCAATCATTGTAATTTCTGGATATGGTGTTGGTGCTGACACTGCTGCAAGAATTTTAAGAAATATGGTGGATGAAGAACATTTGTTTAAACAAATCTATGAAGCAGAAAGACAATATGTTGTAACGAGAGGTTTTTGGGATTCTTAATTCTTTTTTGTAATTTTAGAAAATGCAGTGATAAAAAGTTCTATTCTACCTTCTAGTCCTGGTTTTGCATTAAGTCCTGTAATCGAAATAATTTCTCCCAATTCACATTTATCAATAATTCTTGCTTGATTTCTCCAACCCTTCACCCAAATTTGACCAGTATCATCTTCAACAAACATTTCTGAAAGTGCTATAGATTCACCTGATTTTGTTTGAACTTCACGTCTTTCAGGAACTTTCAAAACTATTGCTTCAATACAATAACTTGCATCTACTTTGACATCATTAATTTTTGTTCTAAGTTGAGACAAAGAAGGAATGGATTCATCATTGTCTAATTTTCTTACAAAAGAATTTTCATCTAGTGATATTGAATTTCCATAAATTTTTGATGGCATACATTCAATGACATCCCCTTCTACACAAATGCTAGTTGAATTTGAAGAATCACTAATATTGAATAAATTCTTTTTATTATCAACTGCTAAAATCATGTTTTTACCATTTTCTGTTGGTATTATAGAAAGAACTCTTGTAATTATTGGCTCTGCTTCTTTACCACCTTCAATTTCAATTATTGTAGAATCATTTCCATGAATTTCAAGGCCTTGATTTCCAGATTTTACTCTAACACCAAGTAATCTTACTTTGGCAGATTGTGAAATCATATTTGGTATAGTGGATTCATCTTTCCCCCATAGAACTACTCTCATTCCACTCCCATCTTTTCCTTTTATTCTCATTCTTAGTGCTTTTCCAGGCATGCCACGAGAATTAGTAAATTCCATTCCACTAATCACTCCATCAATAGTTCCAGAAATTACTAGATCTTTTTGACCTTCTTTAGATTCACTAACATCTTTTGTAATAGTATCGATAGTTGGAATTTCACTTTTAGTATCTGTAGTTTCTATATTTGATCCAGAACCAATGTTAATTGTTGGAGAGCCATCTAGATCAGATTTAACATAAGCTTTGATTATTTTAATTAAATCCCCAGGTTTTAGATTTTCAACACCAGGGAGATTTGCTTTTTCATCCCATAATTTTACACTAGCTGTAGAATTTGTATCGTATACAGTCATTGTTCTCAAATAGAATGGAGAGCCATCTTTTCTAGAAAATTGTTTTGCAGGTGAAAGATTCAAAACTCTTGTCTCTAATGAAATTTCTTTTGCTCCAGCGTATAGATCCTTTAAACTAATTTCAACTTTTTCTGGCTCTGATAATGTAATCCCGTGATCTGATGCAATTAGAAATAATGCTCCCTGATCTGTTAGATAACCTGCACCGATTTTTTCTTTCTTTTGCTTAATCTGTTCTTCAAGATCACTTTTAGTTAATTCTGGCTTTTGTGCAAGTAATTTATCAATAAGATTTTCAAATTCAGACAATTCATTTTTTGATAAACTCATTCTATTAATAAAAATTTCATTCTAGTGAAATTTTATTTTTTTAACAAAATGATCGCTTGATCATATTTTTATTCAATTTTAAAATCAACAAGATCGTCTATTTTCAAAATCTCTACATGATTTATCATAATTAATTCAAATTTTCCAAAAAATATCTCAATTTATCTCACTAACTAAATTAATAGGAAGATCGCAGTTTTGGTATGTCTTGTATTGATGTTAATCATCTATCAAAATCATATGGCTCAGTTCATGCAGTGGATGATCTTAATCTATCAGTAAAATCAGGTCAAGTTTTTGGATTTTTAGGCCCAAATGGTGCAGGAAAATCCACCACAATCAAGCTTCTTACAACTCTCATTCCACCCTCAAGTGGTTCATTATCAATTTTAGGCATTGATGCTGTAGCAGAACCTCTCAAAATTCGTCATAAAATTGGAGTAGTATTACAACAACCTAGCTATGAACCTACATTATCGGTGGAAAAATCTCTTGAAAAATATGGGATGATGTGGAATGTTCCTAAAACTGAACGTAAAAAAAGAATGGAGCAACTCTTGAATGACTTTGATCTAATTGAAATTCGTAAAAAAAGAAATGAAGATCTATCTATTGGTCAAAGAAGAAGAGTCCAAGTTGCACGTGAATTTATGCATGATATGGAATTATTATTTTTAGATGAACCTACAGTTGGATTAGATCCAAGTGCTAGAAGAAAATTATTAGATTATTTAAAAAATAAAGTTAAAACAGGTTTGACAATTTTTTACACTACCCATATTCTATCTGAAGCAGAATATCTATGTGATCAAATCGCTATTATTGATAAAGGTAAAATTATTACTGTTGATTCCCCAGATGCATTAAAAAATAGATTTGGAAAAGAAAAAACTATTAAAATTCATTTATTAGAAAAACAACCTGAAATTAGTTCTCTTTTATCTGATATCGCTGATTGTAAAATTAATTTTGAAACTGGAACAAATATCATTATTCATTCAGAACAATCTGAATCAGTATTGTTAAAAGTATTAAAAATACTTAATGATCATAGAATTGATATTGAAGATCTCTCAGCAGTACCCACAAATCTTGAAGAAATCTTTTTGAATATGATGAGAGAAAATGCATCCAATAATTAGACTTGTAAATAGAAATCTTACGATTTCTCTTAACCCTGGATTTTTAATTTGGCAAGTAATTTTTCCTTTAATCTATATTTTTATAGCTGGTTTTGCATATGCGCCATTAATCAATGCTGTTCCATTTGGAAATAAAGAACTTGATTATCCTGCATTTTTAGCATCTGGTATGATTGGATTTAACATAATGAATAGTACACTACTTTCTGGAATTATTATTTGGAATGATAGAAAACATGGAATGTTTGAACAAATTATGTCTGGACCATTTACAAGGGGCCATTATATTCTTAGCAATATTTGCACTATTGGAATAATTGGATTAATTAGTGCCGGATTGATAGCTGTAGTTGGATACCCTGTATTTTTTGAATCTGTAGAATTTTCATTTGTTACAATTCCAATAATCATTTTTGGTGCTATTACAGGTTCAGTCCTTTTTGGTTCATTAGCATCAATAATCTCAACTAGATTACGCTCAAGTGAAGGATTTAATGTAATTATCAATACTGTTTTTCTTTTCTTTGCTTTTGTAAGTACTGCATTTTATCCTGCAAATGGTGTTCCAGAACCATTACGTACTGCATTTTATCTAAATCCATTAACATATCTTGTAGATGTAATTAGAGCAGGAATTTTTGGAACAATCACTGAATTTGTAATTATTGAAATGATTATACTAGTGGTAATCGCATCAACTTTATTTGTTATTGCTTCACGATTGCTTACAAAATTAGACTTTTAAAAATGAAAATCACTTGTTAAATTTTTCATATAGTTCATTAATTTTTTTAACAATATCTAAATTATCATAATCTACTAAATTTAGATTTGGAATAACACAATGTCCTCCAATGATACCCGGAAACATTTTTGGTCTATTACCTAAATTTTCATGAATTTCATCTGCAAATTTCCACATTTCATCAAAATCTATGCCTTCTTTTTCACAAATCATTTTTGTAATTTGAGCATAATTGATTAACCATCCATAGTAAGTTGTGTCTACTAAAATTTTTGCCAATTCTGCAGTTTTTGTTGTTGACATCCATTCTATTTTTTCAAATCGTTTTTCTAAATCTATTTTTATTTTAGGTTCAATTTGTTTTTCATCTGATGAAACAAATTTTGTATATTTTTTAATATCATCTAAAAATCTTCTATGTACACCTCTTACTGGTGAATATAAAATTGGTATCTGAAAATTATCTTGTATGTTTTTTGTTGTTCCAGGTTTTACTGTAGAATGAATTAGAACAACTTTTAACCCTGTAATTTTTTTTATCCAATCTATTGTAATGTCTTCAAAGTTTGTTAATTCTCCTGGTAGACAAACATGAAGGTATTCTGGATTATCTATTTGATCATTTTCTGAATAGTTCTTACATTTTGAACTATCTGAATCAATTCCAATACAATCATAATTTCTTTCTTTTAGTAGATAAAATAGAGTTTCTCCAACTTCTCCCATTCCTAAAACGATGTCTGTCATATACCTAATTTCAGAAAAACTCTCTATGTTATATTCGTGTACAAAATTTGTTTATTTTTAAAGACAGTAGCCCGGACCAGACTCGAACTGGTGTCAAAGGCTTCAAAGGCCTCTATGCTTGACCGCTACACTACCGGGCTGCTAAATCGAGCACTCTCATTCCCTTAATGAACTTTTTATTTGAATTTGACTCTTAAAACTAAACTTAACTATTCTTTGATTGTCTTGATCAATTTTTTAATGGGATCTTCCATCTGTTTTCTTATTCTTTCTGCTCTTTTTTGACTTTGATTATTGTCACCTTCAAAAATTTCCTTAATGTAGTTTGAAATCTTATTGGGACTTGTTTCTCTTTTCACCAAATATTTTTTTACCAAGAAATTTTCAATGATATTTGGAACTGCATTATATGATATTGTAGGGATTCCCATTAATGCTGATTCAGCAGTCATAGTACCGCCAGATCCAATAAAAATATCTGTATTTTTTAACAAATGTTTTCCATCATATGTCATTTTTACAATCTTTACTTTTTTACCAATAATTTTTTGTAAGTTTTTAATTTGTTTTGTATATCTACCCAAAACTACAATATTTTCATTTGCATATTCCATTTCTATTTTTTTTATAATTGGAATGATTTTACTAGATTTTGATGTGTATGATGCTTCTTCTTCTTCAACTCTAATCAAAATATTCTTTTTATTGTTATTTTTGAATGGTAATTTTGATTTTTTATCAATTTTTCGTTGTATTGTAACGAATGCATCAATTGCTTTGTATTGAATAATATTTTTTTCATCAATCCCATATTTTGAAAATTCTTTTTTAGGAATTGTAAGAGGAATTAATAATTTTTGAATTAATGGTAATGTTAATCGCATTACTGCTTCTGCATGTGGAGAATCACAAAATGCTATGTGTTTAATTCCTAAACCAAATGCAATTCTCGAAGCCTCTGGAGAACAAAAACTAATTAC
>DAOWGL010000026.1 GCA_030637455.1 Candidatus Nitrosopumilus sp.
GTGATTTAGTGTAGTTTCATTTACTTCAATCATGTGGAAGAGACTGTGCAATACTTCCCCCTTTGTAAGAGTTCTATCACATGATTTTTGCAGTAATGTTTCGACCCAATCCATATGATTTGTAAAAATAATTCTTATATCTGCTCCAGAATTTGAAATATTCTGACCTTTGCTCTATTTTTTTTAGTCTAGGTTGGAGTATCTATTTTTTAGATGCCTGTTTTTTTCTTTCCATGATTTCTTTATTTCTTTCATTATCTGAATGAACTTCAACATGGTCGTATAGCTCTTCTTTTGAATCAAACAATTGTTCGCAATAGTAGCACTGGTGCATTGCTAATTTACACACATCTCTGATAAATTCCTTTTCCCATTAAATCCCTAATTCCATGTCGAAAATACCTGATCATATTAAAAATTAATGAATTTAAAAAATAAAAAATATGTTTTAGGTTTTATTACTTACCTTCGTTCATTGCTCTTGTTTCTGCGGCTCTTTCAGCGAATGGATCTTCATGCCATTGTTCCTTATTCAAATCAGCGCCCAAAACTCCTGTTTTTGGAAGTAAACCTTGTTCTGCTGCTTGAGATAAAACAGCGTCTTCAGGAATGTAGTTTTTTTGGTTTTCAGTACCGTAAGCAATTGCTGCACCCATTGCTATAACCCCTACTGCAATTCCAACATATAACATTGCATTTTTCATGTATACATAATTGACAGTTTTTATATTAATCAAGTAAGATTACATTGCAATGCAGTGTAATTATTCAAGGTGTTTCTATCTTGATTTCTGCATTACAAGCAGGGATATTCCCAGTCTGATTTTTAAAATCTTCAATTAATTGTAGTTGCATCTCTTTTGGATTGTCTGCAAAGACTCTCTGATAGAATGATGTTTTTTGTTTGCATTCATCTCCCCCAAATTCTGTATCTACATATTTTGCAAATTCTACCGCTAGACTGTCTGTTTCTCCAATGAATATTGGATCTCGTTTTCTGTTATACAAAACATACACTCCAGGATTTGCTTTTACATATTGGGAGCTATCTGTCCACACTCTCATTTTATCATCTAATAATTCCATGATCTAACCTAGTGACAGTATCTATTAAACTAGATTACAACATCTATGATACTCCAATAACCCTTATGCTTTTAATACTGAGCAAAAAAAGATGTAATCCTGTCATTATTAGAAAAATTCCCAGATCATTTCACCCCTAGGGAAATCCAAAAAGAGATCATTTCCCAAATAGATGAAAAATTAAAATCAGGATTCAAAAAAATCATTCTGTGTGCTCCTACAGGTGTAGGAAAATCTCTTGTTGGTGCAACCATTTCAAATTATTTTGAAAGTTCATTTACCGTAACTGCATCAAAACATCTTCAAGATCAATATATCAAAGATATTCCATTTCTAAAACCTGTAAAAGGCAAACAAAACTTTCCATGTCTCAAACTCATGGAATCTGAAAAAGTTGACAATGATAGAAGGGCTATGAGATGGGGTTTGACCTGTGACAAAGGTGAATGTCAGGAAAGAGTTTCAAAAAATGGTAAGGAAGTTTTTGAGGTATGTAAATTCAAGCCTACAATAAAACAGGTAGAAGATAACACCACTGATACAAAATCCTGCCACTATTACATGCAAAAATATGATGCACTAGTTTCCAATCATTCTCTCTGGAATTACCACGCATTTTTTACAATTATGAAATTCAACAAAAAACTCTTTGAAGACTATCTTGATAGAAAACTAACAGTTTTTGATGAGGCTCATAAAATTGAAGATCAAATAATTCAATTTGTTGGGTTTGATATTTTTGCAGGACAAGTTGATGAATGTAATCTAAATTCAGAAAAATATGATTTCACGGATTTAGATTCTATGATTCAGTTAACTGATGATATGGCATTTTCATATGCTAAAAAAATCAAAGATATTAAAGAAAGTGCAGCTTTTCAAAATGATCCCGATTATGAATTGCTTACGGGATTAGAAAGAAGACATGATAGGTCTGCACAAGCTAAAATTGACATCATGACTGACAAGGATAATTTTGTTGTAAATGATCCTCTTAAGGATTTGAATGGAAACTTTAGAACAATTTCTGTAAAACCTATCGATGTTTCAAAGTTTGCAAATTCTTTTTTTGAAACAGAATATCAATTATTCATGTCTGCAACAATCGACAAAAATAGTTTCTGTGAAAACATGGGGTTGGTAAAAGATGATGTTGCATTTGTCGATACTCCAAAATCTCCATTTCCAATTGAACATAGAAGTATAGATCTTCTAAACATTAAGAGACTCAGCTATGGTTCTACTGAAGAAGATGAACTTGAAGTGATCAAAACAATTGATAGAATAATGGATGAGCATTCAAACGAACGTGGCTTAATCCTTACATCATCAATACCTAGATGTCAAAAAATTATTCGCCATCTTTCTCCAAAAAATACCCAAAGAATTAGACTTTGTCATAGTAAAAATAAGGATGGCAAAACTCAGGATGAGGTCATTTCAGAACATGCAACTGATCCTACAGGTGTTTTACTATCTTCTTCTTTATGGGAAGGTGTTGATTTGAAAGATGATTTATCTAGGTTTCAAATAATTGCCAAAGTTCCATATCCCAATTATACCGAAAAAAGAACAAAGGCCAAAATGAGCAAATTTCCATCATGGTACACTTCACAAACTTTAACAAAAATTCTACAAGGCTTTGGTCGTTCAATCCGAAGTGATGATGACTGGGCAAAAACATATGTCTTGGATACTGCTGTGAATAATGTATTTTTCAAGGGTCAACCGATGATTCCAAAGGCATACTATGATGTTTTAGGAATGGATGAAGTTTAATTTTTCAATTATTTTCTTTCTGCACATGCACATTTGACATAAACCATTTTGAATTCTCCATCTGATTTTATGTTATGTGCCATTGGCTTTCTACATTGCTGGCATTCTGTAAATCCAAAATATTCATCAACTTTGATCATTTTATAATCCCATGATTTTTTTTCCTCATTCCAAAATACTGAGTTTATTTCAGATGGCCCTTCCATGAATAATGATGAAAGTTGTTTACTAATTAATTTTCTATTTGTTTAGATTTTTAAAATCAAGACATTTTTGATCAAATTCATTGAGATATTTTTTAGCGTTAATGTTTGCATCCATTATGTATAATTCACAAGTTTCTGAATCAATTGTCTGACGGGAATTACTATTGTTAGTCATTACTTGTAATGCAAGAATACTCACTAGGGCAATTATTATTATTATTGCAAATTTACTAGAGTAAATGTCCATAAATCCTCTCTATTCATTTTGAACTTAAATCTAATCATTTAAAATCTAAATTATTTCTTTTATTGGTGATTGTAAGGGGTTTTTATGATACGCTTTAGTCTGTACTGTGTGACAGATATCGTCGTTTGTACAAATTGTGGTTTATCATATTCTACAAAAGAAAATGATCTTTGCAGTCATTGCAACTTTACTAACAAACCACGCAATTGATTTTTGATCTCTCATCTTGTGTCTGATTATCTGATTTTCTATAAAATGCCAAAATTATTTACACCTCATACTTCATATTCGCACTTTCTAGAACTTTTTCAATGACACAAATACCAAAGGGCATTGCAATTATCGCAAGTTTACACGCGTTTAGTTCTTTGTTCTTACTAGTTCATGTATTGATTAGTATTCCATTTGTCATTGCCACATTCTTCAGTGATGCCGGTTTAGGTTTCTTGGCAACATTTGAGACCTTCTGGGATTGGATTATGGTCGGTATTCACGCATCTATCGCAGCATCATTAATTGCTAGAAAGAGCGGTGCAAGAATATTCGTCATTGTTATGGCAAGTGTTGGATTGATCTTTGCAATTATCAACATTCTATCTGGAAATATGTTTGCAATATTTTCATTGATTATGAGTGCAGTTGTAATTGGATACATGAAAAAAGACCATGTTAAAGCATGGTTAAATGACACAACTCTGTAATCATTTTTTATTTTATTTTTTTAACTTGTTTTTTGCCACATGTCAAATTAAATTGCAGCAAAATAGTTGTTAGAGAAAATCTGTAGTAGACAACAGTAATTCGATAAGCATAAGTTGATTTCTTTTTCCTGTTATCTCTGATGAATATCTGAGATCGCGATCTATAAAGCTTGTGGATGAGTTGTTCTTTCTATGGATTTGCCGTAGTAATTGCACCTTGTGCTGCAGAGCCTACAAGTGTTGCATATTTTGCTAATGCTCCTGAAGTATAGTTTGGTTCAGGTTTTCTCCATGATTCTTTCCTTTTTGCCAACTCTTCTTCTGAAACATGAAGTTCAATTACAGTAGTTTCTGTATCAATTGTAATTTCATCTCCATTTTTCACAAGTGCTATTGGACCTCCAACATATGCTTCTGGTGCAACATGTCCTACCATGAATCCTCTAGTTCCTCCTGAAAATCTTCCATCAGTTACCATTGCAACTTTTTTACCTAAACCTTGACCTACAAGTGCTGCAGTAGTTGCAAGCATTTCTCGCATTCCTGGGCCTCCTTTTGGTCCTTCATATCTAATTACTACCACATCTCCTTCTTCTACATCTCCTTTGGCAACTGCATCAAAGGCATATTCTTCTCTATCATACACTTTGGCTTTACCTGTAAATTTGGTCATCTCAACTCCTGCTGTTTTAATAACTGCCCCATCTGGTGCAAGACTTCCTTTGAGTACCACTGCAGTTCCTACTGAATGCAGTGGATTCTCAATTGGGCGAATAATTGATTGTTCAGGTTCTGGAATATTCATAGCGTCGAGATTTTGTTGAATTGTTTTTCCAGTAACTGTAATGCAATCTCCATTTATCAATCCTTTAGCAGCTAATTTTTTTAGAACAAATGGAATTCCGCCAATTTTATCAAGACTATTCATAACATAGCTACCTCCTGGTTTCATGTCTGCAATATGTGGTGTCTTTTTTCTAATCTTTTCAAAATCATCATATGTCAATTTGACTCCAGCTTCATTTGCCATTGATAGTAAATGTAGAATCCCGTTTGTAGAACCTCCAACTGCATTGAGCATTACAATTGAATTCTCAAATGCTTCATACGTCATAATGTCTCTAGGTTTAATGTTTAATTCTAATAATTTGGCACATGCAGCACCGGTATCATAAACCATTTTGCTTCTACGGTCATCTTCTGCTGGAGGGCTTGCACTTCCAGGTAATGCTAATCCGATAGCTTCTGAAATTGATGCCATGGTATTTGCAGTAAACATTCCTCCACA
>DAOWGL010000029.1 GCA_030637455.1 Candidatus Nitrosopumilus sp.
AATCTGAAAGTAAGGATTGATCTCCTCGACTCTTTCCAAACACTAATTCAATTTCATCTGATAAGGCATGGATTCTTCCTTTTTGATATTCGCCAACATCATATTTCTCAACAAGTCTTTTTGCAAGTTTTAGATATTTTTCTACAGAACCTCTGGTAATTGTGGCAATTAGCTTATGTCCACAAACACATGTTTGAATTAGAGGCATACGACGATATGATTTTCCACAGGCTGTACATCTGAAACTTTGTCTTGCATATGCTCTAAGATTTCCCATTAAATCTGGAACTAAGTGAGTTGAAATTACATTTGAAACAAGTTCTGAAGGGTTTACAACATTGATTAATTCGGCATTTCTGACTTGCATATCAAATTTGTCAAGCATAGAGCCAAGTGTGGAATATGCACTTCTTGATTTGGATGTAGTAAGAGATGAAGTAGAATGTGTAAAGTGATAATCATAGAATTGTCTCTCAGTATCAAGTCGTGATTTGATAATCTCAATTGAGGATACATCTGATGCTTTTATTTGTTCAAATGTAGATTCAAAAAATTCCAAAGGAAGTATTTTTGTAACTTCAAGATTATGTGCTTGTGGTTGAGATTCATGTGGTAAAACATGTGGTTGAATAAGTAACGGTGCATCCATCAAACCACCAATTCTAGCTGATAGAAACTGTCTTGAGAAATTAAGAAGACTATCCATTAGTAACATTATAGAATCAGCATCTCCATCAGCATCTCTTCTTTTTGCAGAATGCCAATTTGGAGTTGCAAAACAAACATGAGTTTCAGTATATCCTATGATACGTCCTACGATTCCTACTGATGTGTGAGGAGCTAAACCAATTATTAGATGTCCAATTAATTCCTCATTATTTTTTACATTGTAAAATGAAGATTTTCCGTAGAATTTTTCTAAAAGAACATCGATGTATTTACAAGCATTAACTAGATATTTTCCGATTTCATTTGGTATAATGACATCCTGCATTCGAATCTCGATAATTTGATCAATAGATTCAAGAGGTTTTCCATCAATATCATGAGAATACCCAAGTTCCTTTAATTTCTCAATAGATGTTCCAATCCAAGATGGTTTGAATTGAGTAAGTGGAGAATTTGTTGCATCACATCTTACTGTTCCATCTTTGAAAGTAGTTAAACCAAAGTTTTGCCTTACAAGTCCCTTTTCTAATGGTTCAGCAATTTTGTCTTGATTGATTAATTCCTTGACTCCTTTGAATGGTTCTCTTGCACGAATTCCCATTTTTTCCTGAGCTAAAAGTAATCTAGCTTTTAATGGAAATGCTTGGTGGGAATGAGCTGGGGCTTTTCGCTTACATTTTTCGCAAAATGGTTCATTAAGAGTATCTCTGCAATTGGAACATCTGTAAGTTATCGATGTTTTGGTACCACAGATAGAACATCTAATTCCAATAGAAGGTTGATTGCATTGAGTACAATGACGGTTAATGATATTAGCAAAAAAATGCTCAGTTCTAGATGCTTTGAGTAGATCTCTGGTAGGGCCACCCTTGTCACTAATTGGAAATAATACATGTGTAGGAGGTTTCATTTGTCTTGGAGCTGCTTTTTCAGGTCTGCCAATTCTAACTCCAATGGTTGTTGAAAATTTATTCCTAATTTGAATACCTGATGATTCTGACAAGATTTTTGGGACAGATAAATCACTAATTGTAGGTTTTTCTCTAAACAGTAAATTAAAGAATATTTTTGCTTCCTGATGTTCTAAGATCAATGTTTCATTTTCAACTTTATGAGGAGTTCCCAAGTTTTCAAGAATTTTCTTAACTTGAATAGAATATTCTATTGATGTTTCATTGACTTTTTTTGGTTCTAAAAGTTTGAGAAGATCTTCTGATGAAATTTTATCCCAGAAATACAAATAATGTGGATGAAGTGGGATTTTAAAATCAAGTGAAATTTTTAATGCTTCATCTAGTGTAGGAATTTTATTCAAAAATTGATTTAGAATTTGATCATTTGGTTCATATTTTTCAATTTTTTGTTTTAATTCTTCTATCCAAAATTCTTCAACATAAGCTGAAGGTACCAGTTGAGCATTATTTTCTAGAAAATCTCCAAATGAAATTAAAATATCTCCAAGATGTAGAATTTTTTCAATATCATTTTTAATTTCTAATCCATGTTTTACATCACGAATTTTTACGACACTACCATTATTGAGACGAACAGTTGGAGTATCAATTGAATCAACAAATGCTACAGTTGCTCCTTTTCCAGGAATATCTATTTTGATTTGAGTTCCTACTGCAACTGTATGATCTAGAATTTCCGCAATAACTGGATGAATTCCTACTGCTGCAAAGCCAGTATTACATGCTCTGCCATATCTTAAACGAAAACCACCTAATTTGTTAGGCATAGATAAGACTGACCTGCCTGTGATTACTTCACGCATTCTTTTGGCTGCTGCATCTTCTTGGTCATCACCAGTTTGAACGGCTCCTTTGAGATCATTGAGCCATTCCCACCCATCCAGATTATACAATTCAATTCTTTTGAGGAGTTTTTTTGATCTTCCAATTAGTCCATCATTTAATACACGTAAGGCTCCACCTCTAACGCGGTCAGTCTTGATTCTAGCCATGCCTTTATGATTAACTACCTCATATGGATCAGTATCAACACCTGCTAATTCTACAGGAAGATTAGAAATTACATGTTCAATATCTGCATCCAAAATATGAAATTGAAAGCTGCTTGCTTCTCTTTCATAGATTCGTAATTCTTCAACAAATCTACCTGTTTCATCATCAAATGAATTAGCTTGAAATTTTGATAGACCTGCAATTTTTCTGACATGGTCTGCAATTAACAAAGTAACAGCAGACTCTGTTCCACCTGCTGAACGCATCGGTCCTGCAATTGAAACAGAAAGATATTCAGTGCCGTCTTTGTTTTTCTTAATTTTTACTTCGCTGATTCCTTGTAGTGGTGCAATAGTAACCCCTTCAGTAATGATAGCCAACCCTACACGTACTGCAAGATCTAATTTGTCTTCTAAAGTAGCATCTGGAAGACAATATTTGCCCTGAGCAATCTCTTTTGCTAAAATTAATGCTGAAAGTTCTTTTCCATTAATTTTTAAAATTTCTCTTAATGGATCAGCGATGTCAATTTCGTGCATTTTTGCAACTCTATCTGCTAGGTCAAAAGCGATTTTAGGTTCAATAATACCTGAAGAATCAACTAGAGTAGATTTTGCAGAAGCTGCATGTTCAAATATTGAATATGTCTCATCTGAAAGACTAGCATAGTAATCCAGATAGTAGTCTGGCATTTTGATATCACTAATTCGAGAGATTGCATCGTTTTCAGACATAATAGTCCTCTACTACTTGCTTCTTTGAATTGCTTTTGCTATTTCTTCGAGTTTTTTGATACTTCCACCTTTTTCAAGGAAAGTTCCAATAACTAAGGCATCTGCTCCAGCTTTTGCCAAACTTTCAGCAGTTTTTACATCTTTGATGCCTCCACCTACTATCAAAAATCCATTAAATGCATGTCTGACAGTTTTTACCATTTCAGGAGTTACATGGGTTTTTGCACCAGATCCTGCCTCCAAGTAAACAAATCTCATACCCAGAAATTGGGCTGCAAGAGAGTATGCTGCAGCAATTTTTGGTTTTTCAAATGGAATTCCTCTTGCTGAACCGACAAACCATGCTGATGTTCCATCTCCTATGACCAAATAGGCAGTTGGTAGTGGTTCTAATCCAAATTTTAAGACACTTGGAGCACCCAAAGCCTGTGCCTGGGTGATAAAATATGGGTTTTCAGAATTCATCAGTGAACTAAACAATATGGCATCTGCATCAGGTACAACACCTGTAACATTACCTGGAAATAGAATAATTGGAATTTTTAGGCCTTTTTTGATTCCTTTTACAACTTGGGCCATCTCAATTTGATCAGTTGCTGATGAACCTCCAACTAGAATTGCTGAGGCTCCAATCTTTTCAACATCTTTGGCTAGCTTGCTTGATGCCTCCAAATTGGATACTTCTGAATCAATTAACACGAATAGTAATGTATTTTTCTTTTTTAATTCTAATTTTAGGAATGATTCAACTTTATCTCCAGCCATAGAAAGCGTTTGTACATGTCTCTTTAAAGTTTAATTGGAATGCTGTATACAGATTTGTATAGCTATGGACAAGTTAGAAGAATCTAATTTTAACAACATTATCCGTAAAATCATCAAAAAATCACTGTTTACAGAGCGACAAGTTGAAATTATTTTAAATCAGAAAGATCTTCTTGAATCCAATTTTTCTATTAGTAAAGGTGCGTATTACAGGCAGGTTGGTCAATCTAGAGACAAATTAATTGGATTATTCTACTCAATCATACTTTTTCGTGGTCTAGGCATACTTTTGCCTGATGATATAGATGTGATATCAAAGCTTTCAGAACAAATTAGTGTGATTAATGAGAGTGATATTTTTCCTGAAAGGGAAGATGAAGTGATAAGTGTGATTGATAGGCTCATTCGTCAGGCATGTAACATGTGATGTGTGTGATTACCTGAGTTAATGTCAATCTAAGTTGTATGTGATAATCTGTGTGAGATTGTTAATCTAAAGTGTGAAATAAAATTGTTCAATCACGATAAATCACGTTACAGGCATAGAAGTTGTGATGTTAGTAGAAATTCCTGAACCTGAAGTGATTTTAAGTGTGATTTTAGCATTCATTATTGGTATTGTTGGATTGTATGCCTACTTCAAGGTGCGTCCGTTTGTAAAAACTAGAAGTGATGTTTTTGATGCCTCACAAGCTGAACGTTTAGAATATTATGAAAGACAGTTAATTGATATGAAAATACGCCTAGATGCCATAGAAATTCAAGGAATTGAACAAAAAATAGAGGATCCTAACCTAGAATTAAAACAATTTTTAGAAAAATTAGCAAGGAATGAAGTCCAAGAAAGACCAATTGAAGTTGTTGCCAAAGCTGAAGTTGTACCTGAAAAGGTAGATTCTACACCTATTATTCAAAATATTACGCCTACAAACCCAATTAATTATGTGTTGCATCTAATCACAAGCAAAGCTATGACATCACGTGACATACAAATCACATTAAAGAAAAGTAGAGAGCATACTTCACGCCTGATGAAAAAGTTGTTTGAAGAAGGATATGTTCAAAGAAATACGGAATCTAAACCGTATACTTACTCAATTACTGAAAAAGGAATTGCAAAAGTAGAACAAACAGATGCTAATCTCTTAGTACAATAAGATATTTCTAAATTTTTAGTAGTAAATTTGTTGAATTTTAGGATGATTAGCCATATTTTATAATGAAATTATATTTAGATAATTTATTAAATTATATATATTATTAAATTATAATACCAATATGTCAGTAAATGATAATGAAGTTTTAGTAAAAATCACTTCTGCTGGTACAATATCAATCCCAAAACAGTTTAGAAAGTATATGGACATCCAAAAAGGTGAATATGTCAAAGTAATTCTCGGAAAAGATAGGTTATTGGTTAGAAAAGTAACGATTTCTTAATCAATCATTGTTGTTTTTGAGTTATTTTGATGCTTTGATATGTCCATTCTCGGCCAGTTCTGGTTCTATTTACCCTACCTTTTGTAGCAAATCTTGACAAGTATGTGGAGATAATACTAAGTTTCACAGGTTCATTGTATTCATCCTCATATTTTTCAAGAATACTTGTTGAAGTGAATTTGCCCATTGGGAAAAACTTGTCAACAATATTCCAAATTTTAGAACCTACTGAATCCATGTTTGTTGGTACTTGTTCTTCTTCAATATTCATCAAGTCCATCATCTCAAAAATTTTAAGAATTTTATCTTTGGTTACATTACCTTCTAATTTGATGTCATATCGTGCACCATCAGAATCTTCCATATCAATTCGAATTCGTTTTTTAGCCATCTTGAGATCTAATTGATTAGATGTTAACAGTTGAAATGATCCCAGAATATTTGTTAACTAAGTAGTTTGTTAACATTGACTGCCTGAGCCACGCCTAGAGTATATTTTGTTATTAACAATTAATTTATCATTAACCCCCTAAATTAAGATAATTTCATGCCTGGAGTGGAAATGAGGGGGTTAGATTGGTGATATTCACAGTGTTAACATCCATCTTAACGCCTGGAATGGAAATAAAGGGGTCAAAATGGGCTTTTTCAAACATTTCTTAACACCAAATTAACAATTTTGTTAACTCACTCCTAATTTAGGATAAACCCACACACCAATATTTCCACTCTATGTTTTTTTTAATTTTTTTTTAATAAAAAATCTAAAACTAACTAAAAATAATTAATTACAAACTAAACTACTACTACTATTCTATTCTATACTCTCTTAATTCAGATGTAGTTGTGTTAGTATTGAGAAGAAATGAAGGTGTGTGAGTATGTCTGATCCGATAGATGATTTACTTGATGCAGCTGAATCTGGAAAATCAATTATTAAAAATCGAGATATACTTCATTTTACATATATTCCAGATATTATCTTACATAGAAAAAACGAACAAGAGCAAGTTACTCAATCTCTATTACCAATTCTAAAACAATCAAGACCATCAAATCTTTTAGTTTATGGAAAACCTGGAACTGGTAAAACTCTAGTTGTGAAAAAAGTATTATCTAAAATTCAAGAAAGGGTTGAGAAATCAAATTTTCCAATAAAACTCGTATATTCTAATTCAAAAAATGAGACTACATTATACGGATTATTAGTCAGTCTAGGCAGGCAATTAGGTCTAGAACAAGATGAATTACCCTCAACTGGGCTTGCTATTAGTGAAGTTTTCAAAAGACTACTAAACAAAATTGATGAGGGAAAACTTAATGCAATTTTTGTAATTGATGAGATTGATTATCTTGCCCAACTAGTAGCAAAAACAGGTAAGGATATCCTATATCAACTAACAAGGGCAAATGAGCAATTAAAACAAGGTTCTCTAACTATGGTGGGAATTTCAAATGATCTAACATTCAAAGAAAGATTAGATCCTAGAGTAATCAGTAGTCTGGGAGAGGAAGAGATTGTCTTTACAAATTATAATGTTGAACAAATTAAAAAAATTCTTGAAGAGAGAATTAACGAGTCTTTTATCGAAAATTCCGTAGAAGAGCCGGCCTTAAACCTCTGCGCAGCCCTTGCAGGAGGAGAACACGGTGATGCTAGAAGGGCTATTGATTTACTTCGTGTATCAGGCGAACTTGCTGAAAGACAACAATCTGACAAAGTCACAATTGAGCATGTCAGGGAAGCCTCTCTAAAAATTGAAGAAAATAAAGAAGAAGCCTCCCTCAAATCATATCCACTTCATGAAAAACTAGTGATTATAGCCATAATGAAGGCTAATGGCTCTTCAACTGGGGAGATTTATTCTTCATACAAAAATCTCTGTAAAACATTAGGAAAAGATGAACTTACCCAAAGAAGAATAACACAAATGTTAAGTGAAATTGAATTGTCTGGAATTATTTCTGGAAGACTAATTCATCAAGGTATTCATGGAAGGACAAAAAAATACAAACTTACAATATCATCTGAAATGATAAAAAAATCATTCAAAGATGATCTAAGTTTGCAAGACATTGTCTAAATTAGAACTATAATTTTCATGGAAGACTTGGAAGGTTTTTAGATTAACAATTATGGCAATACCAGGATTTGGGGTCATTCCTACACTGGCTTGAAAAGGGGTTTGTTTTTGCCAAGAACCAGAATTTATCAACAAAATTCCTTTGTACATGTCTAATTGAGCTCGATGAACATGGCCTACATGAAAAATATCTGGAATATCTTGAATTACCATTAAATCCTCCATTTCAGGAGCAATTGGTGTTTGACTACCATAAATTGGACTAAGATGTCTTGCTCTAAGCAAATGTTTCATTACATTGGTAGGTCTGTCATAACTAAGTCCAGGTGTAGTCTTTACAATATCGTCTATACTTTGTCCGTGAAACATTGAGACAATAACTCCATTTAATGAGATTACTGCCGGATTACCAATCATCACCACATTTTCTCTCTCCCATAAACCTGAATTGTATTTTTTAGGAATGGCAGGTTGTGGTAATGCTCTTCTACCAGGATCGTGGTTTCCTGGCATAATGATGATTTTTACATTTTTGGGAATTTTATCAATCAAATCTTCTGCTTTTTTTAATTGCTCTTGGATTGTCTGACAAACCAATTCTTTATTCTGATTAGGATAAATTCCAACACCATCCACTATATCACCTCCAATTAGGACAAATCGAATTTTTCTTGCAACAGGATCTGGACTGGAAATCCATGATACAAAATCTGAAAACTCTTCTTCCATGAAGTATTTACTTCCGATATGCAAGTCAGATAGAAAGACTGCATATGCATCACTTTCTGACTTGTTTTTTGCCTGCTCTGGAATGTCTGGCAAAATAAGATCTTTGATGATATATCCAGAGTTTTTAGCAGAACCTACCCTTGCCATAACAAATTGATCCATTAGCAGAGTTCCTGCGGTTTTTTGTAATTCCTCATCAAAAATTATACCCTCAAACGAGCCTGAAGGATCCTCTAGAACTATCTTTGTGATATTTCTCTCAGAATTTCTAATTGTAACTAGTCCGCACACATACAGATCATCATCGATTTTTGCATTTTTTAGTGATGCCGCAGATTTGAGTAATTTTGATTCTGGTCTATCAGAGATGATTCGTTTAAGTTTGTTAAAACGACTAGAAAACAAAGCATTGTATCCTTTTACCCCCTCTCCAGATGTAATCTTACTAGTAGGGTCTGATATTATTTTGACTTTGCTTTCTAATGATAAATCTTCTTTAATTCCAAGATAGGTTTCTAAATCATCCTGATTGATTTGAAATAATTTTTGCCTTGTTTTCTCTCTTACAATTTCTTTAATTATTTTCTCTAATTTTTTAACATCTACATTTTCTAATATTTTAAAAGCATCTGGATGAATTTGAAATCCTTTGTTTAATGCATAGTTTAATGCAAAGGATAGCTCCTTTTTCATATCAAAAAATATCATCTGGTTTAATTAAATCTGCGCCTACATCAACCCTCAAATATTGTTTGTCAGGTATGGCTATGTGAATAAAATTAGAATAATTACATTTTTTGTATTTCTTGGATTCTTTGCTGCAACATATCAAATTGGTTCAATGTCTGATGTTAGTGAGG
>DAOWGL010000084.1 GCA_030637455.1 Candidatus Nitrosopumilus sp.
ACTTTACATTCAGGACATTGTGTATATTCTGCAAAATCCGCATTCAACGCTATTTCCTCAATAAATGAGTGTAATCATGAAACTTAACTATAGTAAAAAATTCCTAAAGATTCATTTGATTTTTAATTAATTTCCAAACAAATGTTAACCATCTATTCGATTATTGGAAGAATTTAAGGTTAGGCTAGAACTATGTTTATGGAATTGATTCCAGTAATTATTTCATTAAATGTATGACTAGCCCTGAGAATTACTGTGTAACTTTAAGTGGGTAATGAATCTGGCAAGCTTATGGAACAGCTAAACATTGCTGTAATTATAAAATTAGAACCTGATTTTTCTGAAGGAAATGTAAGTTACAATCCAGATGGAACACTAAATCGAGCAGAGACAAAAAATACTCTAGGTCCCCATAGTGCAATAGCTGCTCATGCAGCTTTTTTTGGCAAGGTAATGTATGGGGCAAAAGTTTCCATTGGAACAATGGGACCTCCAATAGCTGATTTAGCACTACAACAAGCTCAGGAAATCTCTGATGCTGAAGAACTTCATTTGTACAGTGATAGATTATTTGCAGGAGCAGACACATTGGGAACTGCCGAAGTTCTAAAAACTGGAATTCACAAGATGAAAGAAAAAATGGATATTGTTTTTTCAGGACATAGAGCATCTGATGGAGAAACTGGACAGACAGGACCGCAAACTGCATGGAAATTAGGATTTACTTTTCTTGGAAATGTAATTAGCTATACGATAAATATGGAAACTAGAACCATTCGTGCAAAACGTTTGATCAGCTTACAAGGTACTCCAAATATTATTGAAGAAATTGAAGCACCGTTACCCGTATTCATTTCAATTGATCCAACCTACAAATCTAGCTTTGACAAAATATCTCAAAGACTTGCATTTCATAAATATAAAAAAGAAGCCGGAGAGCGCGCTGATAACTATAAGGATTATTTTACAATGTTTAATGCCCAAGAATTAGGAGTAGATGAAACTCTAGTAGGATTACCAGGTTCACCTACTATTGTATACAAAGTTGAAAGAGTTCCAAAGTCTACTGCCACAAGAAAAGCCGAAGTAATTGATGGGTCCGATCCTGAACAGATTAAAAAAGTGGTAACAAAAATGAAGGAAGCCTTGGATGCTATGGTGATTAAATAATGGCAGAACAATTTAGACACCTATATGTTGTAATTGAACACGAAGATGGAGAATTTCTTCCTGTAAGTCTTGAGATGCTTGGAGAGGCAAGACGTCTCATGGATGATTTTAACTCAAAATACTCTTCAAAAGAAAAAGTAGTTGCAGTGATGTTAGGATATAACATACAGGATACCTCAAAACAATTAATTGAGTATGGTGCTGACGCTGTAATTTATTCTGATAATCCGGAACTAAAAGATGTCAGAAATACTATTCATACAAAAGTCATTAGTCAGATTGCACAAGACACCAAAACTTTAGGAGAAATTGAAGCAGAATATGCAACTGAAATACAAAGACCCAGGTACATGTTTTTTGCAGCAGATAGCATTGGCAGACATCTCTCATCTACTGTTTTAACTGAACTAGAATCTGGTCTGGCATCTGATATCAATCAACTTGTAATTGAAGACATTGAAATGTCTCACCAGCAAAAAACTGGAGGTAAAAAGGAAACTTATGAAAAAACTTTAGAGATGTATAGACCTGACTTTTCAGGATTTTTGTGGACTACTATTCTTTGTCTTGATAATCGTAATCCAGCTTTTCCACGATACTATCATCCACAATCTTGTAGTATAATTCCAGGTGTCTTTGAAGTACCTAAACCAGATTCATCACGTGCAGGAAAAATAATTGAATTTGTTCCAATTATAGATACAGAAGATCTCAGAGTTAAGGTTCTTAGTCGTGAAATTATTGAAAGCAAGGTTGACTTTGAGACTCCACGAACAATTGTAAGTTTTGGTAGAGGAATAAAAGAAGAACCAGAACAAAATATCAAACTTGTAGAAGAATTGGCAAAAGAACTAAACGGAGAAGTTGGAATCACCTTACCCATATCAAAAAAACCATATCAAATCAGTTCAAGCTTGGATGAAAAATACATGATTCCAGATAGAGTAATTGGAACTAGTGGACACAAAACAAGTGCTATGCTATACATCGCAGCAGGAGTTAGTGGTGCGATGCAACATGTATGGGGAATGAAAGATTCTGGATTTGTAGTAGCAATTAATCCCGATGAGGATGCCCCAATAAAAGACGAATGTGATATTTTCATAAAAGGAAGAATGGAGGATGTAATTCCTCTACTAATTGAAGAGATAAAAAAACAAATACAAATTGTGGAGGCAGTCTAATTTGGAAAAATATGATGTTGCAATAATTGGTGGAGGTTCTGCAGGATTAGCTGCACTAAAACAACTATCCAATCTTGGCAAACAGGCAATTCTCTTAGAGGCCGGTTCAGCAATTGGTGCAAAAAATATTTCTGGAGGAATTCTTTACTCAAAAAAGCCACAAAAGGGAACCGTAACAAATGTTGAAGAAGTATACGAGAATTTCTTAGAGGATGCACCTTTTGAGCGAAAAATTACCAAATACATTCTACATTCAACATCAAAAGACAAGGTCTACTCTATGGATCTTACTGCAGCCCATGACTATCAATCAAATTTTGGATACTCTGTTTTACTAAACAAACTTAATTCGTGGTTCGCAAAACAAGCAATAGAATCTGCTGAGAAACTTGGTGGCGGAATAATCCCCGGTGTCCATGTTAAATCAATCACCTGGAATGAATCAGGTAATGCAATTATTCAGACAGATGAATTAGATGAATTTGAAGTAAAAGCAGTAATTGCAGCTGATGGTGTAAATTCAGAAATTGCAGATATGGTAGGTGCAAGACCAAAATTCACGCCTACACAGTTGTATCAAGGAGTAAAAGTAATTGTAAAACTACCTGAAGAAATTATTGAAAAAAGATTTGGAATCTCATCAGATGAGGGTGCAGCACATCTCTTTGCTGGAGATGTCACACTAAATCATATTGGAGGTGGATTCCTCTATACAAATTCTGATACACTTTCAGTTGGTGCAGTATATCATTATCATTCTCAGTTAACAAATCCGTCTGAGCCATCTGCATTAATTGATGCGTTATTGAAAAATCCAATGGTTAGTGAATTCATCAAAGATGATGTTCCAATAAAATCAAAAATTGATAAAAGCTTGCCACAAGAAGAACAACTTCGAGTTCGTTTTGCAATGGCTAAGCAAATTAAAAGCTGGAATGAGATCCGTTCATCATATCTTTCTTCTAGTGGAAGACAGAGTCTAATTGATTCAGGTAAATACAAAACTAATGAGGATATCAAAACCAGGTTAGATGGAATTGAAAAGCAATTAACAAAGTTGGGAGTATCTTTTGGTTCTGATTATGTTGAAGCAGAATATGGGGCAAAGTTAGTTCCAGATGGAAAGAGATGCAGAATGAAAAAACCTTTCTTCAAAAATATCTTATTCATTGGAGATGCAGCCGGCAGAGGTGTCTTTGTTGGTCCAAAAATTGAGGGTCTCAATGTTGGAATTGATGATGGTGTAAGGGCTGCAAATGCTGTAGCAAGAGCAATTGACAAAAATGATTTCTCTGCAAATTCTCTTGGTGAGTATTATTCTAAAGAAACAGAAAATAGTCCATATACTATTGATATGAAGCAAATTGACAAGAATTACCTAAAGATTTTCCTTGACGCTACAAAAGATATTCCAAAAGACATTATTGGTTCACGTTATGGTCCAATTTTGAAAATGATGTCAAATGAAAAACTTAGAGGGATTGCTGTAAAGTTTGCAAATATTCTAGGCTATGATAAACTACTTCCAATGATTGAATCCGAGGATACATACGTAAAGATTCCAATTCAACTAGCTGAACGTTTAGGGGAGACTGTATCTCAGTCATATTCTCCAAGTGTTCCATCCCTTGCAGACAGAATTGGAAATCTAAGTTATAATGATGATCATTCATCTCACATCAAGGTACTAAATCCTAAGAGCGAATTTATGAAAAAGATGGTAACTCTTTGTCCTACAAAATGTTACACCGAAGAGAATGGAAATGTCATCATACAACATGAAGGATGTGTAGATTGTGGAACTTGCTCACAAGAAACAGAGTGGAAACATCCTCGTGGTGAAAAAGGAATTCATTACAAATACGGTTAATCTAGACTTTAATTTTTAGTGTCTTTAATTCATTATAGCTTTCTTTCATTTTGATGTAAAAATCTTTTACAGTTGGAGGGAAAATAGAAAGTGCAATGTAAAAGTCCTCTGCTTCACTAATGTATCTAGTAATCTTTTTTGAATTTGGATTTTGAGAAATGAACTTCATATTGTTTAATCGATCACAGAGTTTTATAATTTTCACATCGTAATCTGATTTTGCAAGGGTAGCACAATAATCTAGAAATCTTGCAGTCTGTTTTTCAGATTCATTCTTACCTTGATAGTTTTCCAACGGTTTGGTTTTCAAAGTATTACTTATGTTGAATACGTATTCGCCAAATCTATGTCTAAAGTAGGCATCAAATCCATAAGACTGGGAAGCATGCAAGTCTAAAATTTTCTCATCATCTTCCATCATGTCATGTAAAATTGATGAAACAATTTGAAGTGATGTGAGAAATTTGTTAGTTGTATTGTAATGGCGAATGACATCTATAGTTACTGGCCAAATATGAGTTTCTAGAAAAGATGATTTTCCATCATCTCGTTTAAGATCTGAATGTGCTTCTTCGGCCAAATCTATGGCATTTTGAATAAAACTGTCTACTTTGATATGACCTTCATTTTCGATTACAGTCAAAAGATCTTCTTTTGTTGCAAAAGTATTCTCCATCAATTCTATACTCACTTATCATTCAAAAGTATGATCCTCCACCATACATTTTAGGCATATCTAGTACCATGATACGCAAATAAACTACATTACAGAAATATCTAAATCACTACTCTTCAACATCTAATTATCTTGGAATTACCACGTGGAATGAAAGACTTTGAGGGAGAAGAAAATGCAAACATTGAGCACATTAGGAATCATTTCAAGAAATTATCAAACTTGTATGGATTTTCATTTATGGATCCATCCCCAATTGAATTATTATCTACTCTAGAAACTAAATCTGGTCCGGGAATTAGAGACGAAATTTATTTTTTCAAAGATAAGGGTGATAGAGAAGTAGCATTACGTTTTGATTTTACAATGGGACTCACAAGATATGCTGCAGCCCAAAAATCAATAAAGCTTCCAGCAAAAATATCTGCATTTGGAGGCGTGTTTAGATATGATGAACCACAAAAGGGTAGATATCGATACTTTCACCAATGGGATATCGAAGTTTATGGCAAAGCTAGTCTTGAATCAGAAGCTGAAATCATAGAAATCACATCAAGATTATTTGATTCACTATTACT
>DAOWGL010000124.1 GCA_030637455.1 Candidatus Nitrosopumilus sp.
AAAATGATCATTGAGAACAAATTAAATGCAGATTTGATAATAAAAGTAAGTGTTTACTATTTGTAGAATATGATGAAAAAATTGTAACAAGTGAAAAGAGATTAAAACAAATTGTAAATGGAAAAATTGTTAAAAAACTTCAAACAAAAGAAAAGATCATTGAATGGTGGAGATATAGAGAGTTATCATTGTATTTTAGCTTAAAATCAATTAAAAAAGAAAAACGAATACCGCATGTTATTGAAGATGCAGCAGTACCTCTGAAAAATCTGCCAAAATTATTTCAGATTTTAAATAAAATAAATAAAAAATATAATACAAAATCAATTGTTTATGGACATGCAGGAAATGGCAATGTGCATGTGCGATTAATTTCAAAAAGGAAAAAAATCAACATTATCAAAAAGATCGCAGTCGAGTATTTTGATGAAATCCTGAAACTCGGAGGTACAATTACTGCTGAGCATGGGGACGGGCTTGCAAGATCAGAATTCATCAAAAAGCAATACGGCTCAAAAAACTATCAAATATTCAAAAAAATCAAAAAGTATTTTGATCCAGATAACATTCTCAATCCAGGAAAAATCATCACTACCAAGAGTACAATAATAGAAAATTTGGAGAAATTTTGATTTTTTAGAGCAATAGTGAAAAATTTCAATGCAGAAAGGCTTTTGTAACTAAAAAATGTCCAAAAAATCGTGATTGGTAAGGGCATAGGACTATTAGTAATACTAGTGATTGCTTTAGGAATAACTCCAGCATTTGCATTAACAGAGTTAGAGAAAACTTCAATTAATAATCCACAATTAGTAGATGCATTTGCAAGAGCATTAGGAAATTCAATTAATGTTGATCAACAAGTACAGATTTCAGCTGATGTAATGAATAACCAGGAAAAATCACAAAAAATTGCATATCTTGTTCAAGTAAAAGATGAAGCAGGATTTGTTGTATCAGTAGGATGGGTAGTTGGTGTCGAACTAAACCCACATCAAGAATTTAAACAATCAATATCTTGGATTCCAAAAGAATCAGGAAAATTTACTGCTGAGATTTTTGTCTGGGAAGGTTTCCCAATAAACCATAATGCATTATCAGATTACACCTCGATTCAAATTAGTGTAAGTTAAAATTTTAATTAAAAAAATTCAAATTTAATTTAAGGATTTATTTAAGAAATTCGAATGATTTGTTCCTAAAAAAGATCAGATAACTCCCCGATACGAAAAATATCGTTCTGCAACGCAATAAATGGGATCGGAGATTTGTCTAATAGTGAAAAAAGTTCGACAAGTTCTCGCTAATACGACCTTGAGCCTAATGAAATTATGACAATAGGATATTGTGTAAAATGTAGGGACAAACGAGAAATTGGCGCTCCTGCACCATACACCATGAAAAATGGTAAACCTGCAATCAAGGGTACATGCCCTACATGTAGTACAGCCATTTTCAGAATCGGCAGAGGATAAACTTCTCACTAGAGAAATTTAATACTGCCATTCATCAGTAAGGCCATTCCATAGCGAACGCAATTGGGATGGATCTTTTTCTATTTCTTCTGTAATTCTATTTTTTAGCACGAAAGAGAAATTCTCCAAAGCATCTATGCCACCATCAGCAAATAATTCATGCCCAATCTCAGTAATTCGTTTATGCTTATCAGATACTTCGGCAGAATCAGGGTTCTGAAGACAAAAAGTCATCAAATCAAGTAGTTCTTCTTCTAACATGAAATCCATTATAATTTCATAAAAATATAGTTGGATTTAGACATTTAGATTAAAAAGAAAAAGAGATTAATTTAGACGTCTGTAAATCTCTTTGAATTCACATGATATGTTGTATGACATATTTAGTAAATGTGCCAATTGATTCATCGATGTCTTGTCATGCCCCAATTGTCTTAGCAAAGTCAAAGCTTTTTGTGGAGAGCTTGGAGCTAAAGGACTCTGTCCAGACCATGTTTTAAAAGCATCTTCAACATCCAAACTGAAATTCAAAACAAATTCTTTCCAGTTAGGCATTGCCTTTAGAGCTTTTTCATTTAGAAGAACTTCAGACAATTCACGAAACTCATTTTTCCTGTCAAGGTATAACATGTCAAGAGCTTGTTGAATTTTCTGCGGATGATATTCTTCTGTATTTAACATATACATCCCTGCAATACTCATGATTTAATATTCTCATAATCAAAGATAAGTTAGATAGTTAATTCTCTGAAAAAATATTTAAAAAAATCTATAAAATTAAACAAATGTTCAATAATAAAAAAAATAAAAAAAGATCTTATTGGAATGGGTCAATAAATGGACAGTTGACAATATGGTCACTATCCATTGGACGTGCAATACCAATGTTGATCAAACCAGCTTCGTTGTATGCGTTCATATCATCAATAGTTTCTAGCAATTGAGCGTCATCTGGATTATCCCAGCCAATCATAAAGATTCTCCACATTGGAGAATAATTAGCATCACCAGGAGCTCCTGCTGCTATACCAGGTTGAAATCCTAATGGACCAGTGCCTGTTAAACCATTTTTGAACTGATACAAGTCTACTGCTGCTGAATTTGCAATCAAGCTTGCAGATGTTGGTGAACTAACAACACCCATCATTCCGGCAGGACCACTTGGAGTAGCATCTGTTACAATGTAATAGATCGTTCTACCATCTGGACCCCATCCACGATGAGCTATGAAAGTTACA
>DAOWGL010000143.1 GCA_030637455.1 Candidatus Nitrosopumilus sp.
ACTCACATCCAGATTCAGATGCATATCCATCAAATACAGATAAGAAATTCATGCAAAGTAATCCAGTTGCATGGATAATTTACTCTGGAATTAACAAAAACTTTAGAGCGTATTTGCTTGAAACAGATATTGTAGAAATTCCTATTGAAGAATAATTCAAGATTGAAGACTGAATGTAGCACGTTCACTATGTATATCATTTAGAATTTTTTTGTCTGGAGAAATAATTTTTCCAATGATATTGACGGGGGATGCAGGAGTAATTTCACCAGGATTGCCAATTGGAGTAGGGCCATAAAACAAGCATATTGCTTTACCAGTGGGCCAATATGCCACATCATTTAGTTTTACAGGAGATATTGCATTTTCTTCAGGTTGAGATATGGGTGATTTTGATGTGTAAATCTCATCACCCCAAACATTAAGGTCAACAGTAAAGGGCAATTTTTTTATAAATTCATTTACAGTATTTGGGGAATGGGCATCGTCTAATTCTAAGAGTATGTTTGGTGAATGTGGAATTTCAACTATAACAGAATGTTTCATAATTATTCTGGATCTTTGAATTAAATATCCCTTTTTTTAATCGAATTCATGGAAATTCACGTATACGACACTTATGTCAAAGCAGCAGATGGTCACACCATGCACTTTGATGTAATCACTGGTGAAAAAGACCACGACAAAGCCATCACATATGGTAAAGAGTGGCTAAAATCCGTCAATGAAGGAGAATCAGAAATGACTACAAACGAATGTACATTCTGCCATTCACAAGGAGCACCAGAGCCTGTAGAGCAGGCAATTAAGGAAAAAGGCTACTTTATCCAAAAGATGGAAGGCTGTCCTTAATCATTTTTCCTTTTTATTCAAAGACATATTTTTTAGATTAATCAATATAGAATAGCCATGTCTGAAAACAAATACTCAAAGTGGACAGTTGAAGGAGACAAAAAAACAAAATGGATTTGTGGATGTTTCCTAACAGCAGATAATTATTTCAAATTCTGTGACACACATAATGAAACTTTGAAAAAAGCAGTTCGAGCTCAAATTGATGAATTAGATATGAAACTAATCGTTGAAGATTAGATTGCAAGTATTGCGACAAATGCTGATACGAATACGATTGCAATTGTGTTTAGTAGTTTGATGACTGTATTCAATGCAGGGCCAGCAGTGTCTTTGTAAGGATCACCGATAATATCTCCGACTACTGCAACTTTGTGGATTTCAGAGCCTTTCTCTCCGTTCATCTCAACTAGTTTCTTTGCATTATCCCATGCACCACCAGTATTTGCCAAGTGGTATGCTAGTAAAATTCCAGTTACAACTGCACCCATTAACAATCCTGCAACTGCAGTTGGACCTAGTAAAATTCCTAAAATGATTGGAGAGATAATTGCGACAAGAGCTGGTTTCCATAGTTCTTTAATTGATGCAACCGTTGCAATGTCTACACATTTAGCATAATCAGGTTTTGATGTTCCTTCAAGAATACCAGAGTCTGCTTTGAATTGTCTTCTAACTTCATCAACCATTTTTCCTGCAGCACGTGATACACCATTAATCAGTTGACCTGTAATGATAAACGGAATCAAACCACCAATTAGCAATCCAACTATAATTGCAGGATTGGTTAAACTATAATCTAAAACTAAAACACCAGCGAAAACATGAGCAGCCTCAAATTGGAATGCTTGAATCATTGCCAAGGCAGCTAATGCAGCACTTGCTATTGCAAAGCCTTTGGTTACAGCCTTTGTAGTATTTCCAACTGCATCAATTTCATCAGTGACTTTACGATTTTCTTCACCCATTCCAGTCATCTCAACAATTCCACCTGCATTATCGGCAATTGGACCAAATGCATCAATACTAAGAACAATTCCTGCTAAACTCAACATTGCCATTGCAGTTAAAGCAGTTCCAAAGATTCCATAAAGTACTGGGTCTTCACCTTCAGGTGCTGCACCAGATGCGATGCTGTAAGATACGATAATTGCAACAACTAATGCAATCATGAATGGTCCAGTAGATTGCATGCCTTTGATAATTCCCATTAAAGTTAATGATGCATATCCCCATTTTGCAGAGTCTGCAATTTCTTTTACAGGTCCTTTTTTGTAACTAGTATAGTAATCTGTAATTTTCTGAATTACTGGGACAAGAATGACACCAATAACAGTTGAACCAAAGAGAGCGTGTGATGTTGCAGAATCTCCGATAAACTGAGTGATGAATACATAATTCAATCCAATTGCAATTGCAGCTGAAACATAAAATGAACGATTAAGGGGCTTCATCACATCTGTGACATTCTTAGAACCAACAATCACTACACCAATAATTGATGCAATCATTCCTGATGAACCAATCAATATTGGATATAAGAAAAAGTTCGGTGCACCGATTAATGCTGCAATTAGTAATGCTGCAAGTATTGTAACAATATATGATTCGTAAACATCAGAGCCCATTCCTGCGGCATCACCGACATTGTCACCGACATTGTCTGCAATAGTTGCAGGGTTTCTAGGATCATCTTCTGGAATGTTTACCTCGACTTTTCCTACCAAGTCAGCACCCATGTCTGCTGCTTTTGTAAAAATACCGCCGCCAATTCTAATAAATAATGCAATTAGACTTGCTCCAATTCCGACTCCGGCAATCGTGATTGGGTCTGGATAAATTAGATAAAGACCAGTGATTGCAACTAGCGCCATTGCTGGAACTGCTAGTCCCACAGTGGCTCCACCTCTAAAGGCCATAGCAAATGTCTTTCCTAGACCTTCACTGCTGAGATTTGCAGCCCTAACTGCTGCTTTTACTGTAATTTTTAATGAGATAATTCCTGCGACTGCAGATAATGCTGCACCTACTGCAAATGCAATTCCGTTTGATGGAGTCAAGAAAATACCAATAATTAATGATAATGCGATAGCTACTGGAACGATAATCATCATTTCACGTTTTAGAAATGCTGCAGCACCTTCTTTGACAGCATTTGAGATATCCATCATTTCTTTGGTTCCTGCAGGTTGTTTTGTAATCCAAAATACTAATCCACCAGCGACTAAAAATGATGCAATTGCTGCAAGAAATGGCAGAATTTCTGGAAATTCCATAAGATACTTTGCTTGCCCAATTCTGGGAAATATAAATCAAATAGCGGAGATCTTACTTCTTTTTCTATATGGAGGGAAGGACTTTCCTTTTAGTCCTTGACGCACTAATTTGTTGAATCTTTTACCATGAGCAAGATATGGGAATCTCATATGGATCAATTCATGGACTATGGTATTTTCCAAAGTCTTCTCATCAGGAATTTTTCTTACATTGATGAAAACAAGATTATGTTGAAGATATGCAACTCCATAATATTTGTAGGCAGATGTTCTTCTACCCTCAGTCATTTCTTTTGGAGCATCCAATACTTCTTTGGTAGCTAAGAGGGTTTTGGGTTCAGAAATTGAGAAACGATTAGAGTAAATTCCAACTTTTTCTAAAATTTGCAACGAAAGTTCAGGGTCTAGCTTCACAATATTCATTATGAGATCTGTGTTTATCTGGACATGTCAATAGTTGTGCAAAATTTAGTGTATTTTGATTCTATAAAATTATGAATTAATGAGGTCAGAAGGTTAAGTGGGGTAATCACCAATCATACAGCCACCGTCTCATCACTCCCCAATTATTCCATTAAATCAAGTAGTCCTTGTACTTTATTTCTAATTTCTGGAGTTATTCTTACTATTACTAGTCCTTGATTTGGCTGACCATACAAAACAACTGCATTTTCAGGTGCATGGATACATACAGGTAGAACTAGTAGGTCCTCCTCACCATTTACGAAAATTCTAACAGGAGATGGTAGAGTGAATGCCTTTTTGATCATAGAGATACTTTCAGGAGTAATTTCTGCTGCAGGATTATCAACTGTCAATTCTATAGCATGTTCTAGTTTAGGAGGTTCCCTTTTTTCTCTTTTCTCTTGACCATCAATAATTTGCAATGATGGAATCAAATCAAAGTCAATCATTTTTTCTGTAGTTCTATCCCCTACAGAAACAATATACGAATTTTCAGAAAGATATTTTTCGATGTGGGATTTATCTGCTTGATTTTCAGGTAAGAGTACCCCTAAAGGAATTTTCATTTGTTCTCTTAAAGAATTAGGTAATTTCACAGGAATCTAACTAGTACTCGGTTCAGGTGCAGATTCTTCTTCAGCGCTTTCAGATGCCATTTCTTCTTGTAATTTTGCTGCAATAATACTACATTGAGCTGCAATATTTTTAGCACTTTTTCTAAAAGCCACTGCACTTGGAGAATCAGGATTTGTAATCATGATAGGCTTTCCTAAATCAGAGCCAGACATAATTCCAGCATTTAATGGAATTTCACCTAAGAAAGGCATGTTGAATTGTTCACTAATTTTCTTTGCACCACCTTCACCAAAAATGTAATGCTTGTCATCACAGTTTGGACAAATGAAATGTGCCATGTTTTCAACAACACCAATGATTGGAACGTTTAGTTTTTCAAACATTGAAACTGCTTTTGCTGCAACATGACTTGCAACATCTTGTGGAGTTGTAACAACAAGTATTCCAGTAATAGGAATTGTTTGTGCAAGAGTTAATGGAATATCACCAGTGCCAGGAGGGAGATCTACAATAAGATAATCCAATTCAGACCAGTTAGTATCAACTAAAAATTGTTTTAAGATTCCAGAAATGATTGGACCACGATAAATTGCTGCTTGATTTGACTGATCAGCAAAGAAACCAAAGGATACAACTTTCAATCCATGAGAATCTGCAGGTTGAAGTTTGTTATCCTCAACTTCCATGGAACCATCTTTCATCCCAAGCATCAATGGAATACTAGGGCCGTAGATATCAGCATCCAGTAAACCGACTTTTGCTCCTGATTCTGATAATGCTAAAGCTAAATTCAAAGAGACAGTTGATTTTCCTACACCACCTTTCCCACTTGCAACCCCGATAATATTTTTGACAGTTGCCATTCCAGTATCATCATCAAGGGAACGCCCCTCCATTACTTTGGCAGTTACTTTCAAATCAAAATTTTTCAAATCAGAAAGGTCTGCAATTGCCTTTCGAACATCATCTTCAATTTCAACATTGAACGGACATGCAGGAGTAGTTAATTCTAGAGTAAATTTTAGATTACCATCATTTAGTTCTAAATCTTTAATCATACCCATCGATACGATATCTTTTTTCAAATCAGGATCAATTACAGTGCTAAGTTTTTCAAGAACTTGATCGATACCAACCATTGCTCAAAAAGTCAGTTTACTTTATTTAAACATAAGTTAGACTACAAAAGAAATTCGCATTTATTTGAAAAATATGAAAAATCTTTGGGAATTTATGCCTAAAATCATCTAAACATTCATAAATTGAAATTCAAGAAAAACTGTACATTTGTTTTCTATATCTACTCTAGTTGATGTTGTCAGGATTCCTCCAAGCTTGTTTGGAACTACAGTCAAAAAGGCAGGAGTAAACATTCTCAAAGAAAAGTACGAGAGTATGATTAATGCAGATTTAGGATATATCATCATGATTTTAGATGCTAAAGTTGATGAAATGGGAAAAATGATTGCCGGAGACGGGGGAACATTTCACAAAGTTGAATTTGAAGCATTGACATTTTATCCAAAACTACAAGAAATTGTTCAAGGTGAGATTGTAGATATTACAGACTTTGGAGCATTTGTGAGAATCGGTCCAACAGATGCATTACTTCACTTGTCACAAGTGATGGATGATTATCTTAAGAGTGATGTAAAATCTGGAATGATTTTAGCTAATCAAAGTGGTAGAACACTCAAAGTTGGTTCAACACTTCGTGCAAGAATCACAGCAGTCTCATTAGGAAAAGCTGCTTCAATGGGCAAGATTGGAATTACATGTAGACAACCATTCCTTGGTGCAGATGATTGGATTGCAGAAGAGATTAAGAAAGCTAGTGGTGGTTCAGAAGAACCAGCAAAAGAAGCTAAAGTAGAGGCAAGTTAAGATGGCACGAGAAATGGCATGCAGGAAATGCAAATGCGTAACAACACTAAAAGTTTGTCCAAATTGTAAATCATCAGACTTGACACCAGATTGGAGTGGAATTGTACTTGTAGTTGATCCAACAAATTCAGAAATTTCAAAAACTCTTGGCATTACCAAAAAAGGCAAGTATGCTATCAAAGTAACATAAAATATTTCTAAATCTTTAAAATTACAT